>JAHEHB010000267.1 GCA_024644775.1 Deltaproteobacteria bacterium | reverse complement strand
CTTCCCATGATTATTTTGACCATTCCCATTGTATTGCCAATGCTGGAGATATTAAATATCAACTTAATTTGGTTTGCGATTATTGCGGTTCGAATGATGGAAGTGGGGCTGATCACGCCGCCGGTGGGAATGAACCTGTTTACGATTAGTGCCGTCAATCCGGATATTCCGTCTTTGGAGATCATAAAAGGAATCGTACCGTTTCTGATTGCCGATATCATTTGTATTCTACTTCTTATCTTTTTCCCCCAACTCAGTCTCTTTCTCCCCGGAAAGATGTGAGATGGCACGAGGAACGAATGATTTGGAAATTCCGTTGCCTTCAAGAACATGTATATTTGCATTAACCTACCCGCCATCATAGGCGCTCAGATCATCCAGGCGGGCCGAAGCCCTATTAAACTTGAAAGGAAATGAGGAGGAATAATGAACGACACTCAAAAACCCGAATACGAGATCTATGCCCTGAAATATGCCGGACCGTTTCGCAGCTCCGGTGCAATGTTGCTGTGGTTGAGTGAATGGGACAAAACCGCGGAACGGTATTATTATTTCTGGTATATCAAGGGGGGCGAGACCCCCATTATAGTCGATTGCGGTGTGTCGCCCCAGGCGGCGGCGTTAAAAAATACGACCGGATATGTAGACCCGTCGGAGGTTCTGGCCAGAATCGGTGTCGATGCATCAGAGGTCAAAGTGGTCGTTCTATCACATCTCCACTGGGACCATGCCAGCGGAATTGAACTTTTCCCCAGCGCGACATTCTATGTACAGCAAAAGGAATTTGATTTCTGGACAAAAAATCCACTCGCCAAACGCGGGCCTTTTGCGCGTTTCCCGGATAAGTCCTCCATGGACATCGTGACCGGGTTAAAGGGCACGGAAAGACTGGTGTTGATTGACGGAGATGACGAAATCTTTCCCGGAATCGATCTCCTTTTTGCGCCGGGCCACAGTCCGGGGCTGCAGGCTGTGGCGGTAAATACCGTAAAGGGAACCGCCATTATCGGTTCGGACAGTGCGGCGATTTTCAGAAACTATCGGGAAGACTGGCCAAGCGGCATTACCATCGATGTGGCGGCCAGTTTAAGGACCTATGACAAACTGAGAGAGAAGGCCGCATCGATTGATCTGATTTTTCCCGGACATGATCGTCAAATGCTGGAAAATTACCCCACGGTTGCAGAAGACGTAACAAAATTGGTGTAACCGGGGCTCCAGGCAGGATCCGCTGGGGAACGAAAACTTGATGCGGAGGAAAACGGCGCGCAACAGGGAGAAGGGAGGTGAGAATGGCATTGATATCGATCATTTAGAGTAGAGGTGGATGAAAAAATTTGAGCAAATGATTAACCCTGTCACAATGGAGGCATTATTATGAAAAACGTTAGAAACAGAATGACATGGTGGTGTTGCGCAATTGTTACTTTGGTAACCGTTGCTTTTGTTCTGACTCTCCTGGGGGGCTTCGGCGCATCCGCTCAAGCTGCAAAAAAGGCGCGTTACCTGATGGGTTCCACCCGTACGATTTCGTCGAGCTACCCTCAAAGTGTGGCGATTGCGGAAATTATAACCAATTATTCAAAGGACATCGATGTCACAACGGTTGTCACAGGGGCGTCCTTGGACAACCTGGCGCGGCTCAGAACGGGTGATCTCGGTTTGGGGAGTTGTATTACCAATGATGGCGCAACCATGTCCTACGCAGGATTCGGGAAATTCGATACACCTGATAAAGACCTCAGATTCTACTTCATCTACCTCAGGAATATCGTTCACATTATCGTTCGTGAAGACAGCGGGGTAAACAAGTTAGAAGACCTTACCGGAAAGAAATTCCATGCGGGAATGGTCGGTGCAGGTTCTACATACAATACCAAGGCAATTTTCAAGGCTTTGAATATAAAGCCGAAATATTTTATCGGAAGCCTCGCCGATGCGGTCTCAGCAGTGAAAGATAATCGAATTGTCGGGTATTCGAAAGCGGGAGCCGGTTTCGGTGCGATCGATTCGACCACCATGGATATCATGACCCGAAGAAAAGTGAAAATTCTCACTTTTACGGACGAGCAAATGAAAACCGCACTTAAAGCGCGGCCTGGCTTGTTTTACGGAAAAGAGCCGGCTGGAACGATAAAAAATTTCCGAAAGGACCATCCGGATATTATTAGTTTTGTAAATGGATTATCCTTTTACTCACGAAAAAATGTGCCGCAGGAACATGGATACCAAATCATGAAAGCCGTGGTCGAACATTTCGACGAAATTGCGCCGACCATACCGAAACTTGCAATACTGGATCCGGTAAAAGACACGCTCAAATACGGCTTGGTAACCGCGGAAATGGTCGGGCTGCCGCTGCACGCAGGCGTTGTTCAGTACCTTCAGGAGATTGGAGAAGAGGTGCCGGCAATTCTGATACCGCCGGAGTATAAGAAGCCGTAATGAGCGCATTGCTTATCGATTGAATACCCAAAGAGGTTCAAGCGGATACCGTGAAGGACATCGGACAATATCCTTACACGCTGAAGTCATACGAAAACAAACGGGATCCAATGTCCACTCACAGATTTCAAAATGCAGAGGTGGGGGGTGAACCGAGAACTGAAAAGTATATGGAAATGGATAGCCAGTGGAACGGCTCTAATATTGGTCGGTTTTCACCTGTATACCGGTGCTTTCGGACTTTTGCCGGAGATGGAACAACGCGCAGTGCACGTCCTTCTCGGTTTATGCCTTACCTTTATGTTGGTGCCGGCGGTAAAGAGAGACAGGCCCGAGACTGCCGTTCCGATCTACGACATCCTTATAATGTTCAGTGTCATGGCGTTTTGCGCCAATTATTTTTTAAAATACGAATGGTACATTGACAACATTTCAAAATCAAATATCTCCGATATTATCCTGGGAATCCTCGCCATCGTGCTTTCCCTTGAGGCTGCCCGGAGGAGTATCGGTTGGTTTTTCCCGGCGTTTATCGGAACGCTGATTCTCTATGCCATTTTTGGTGATTTAATCCCCGGGTGGCTGGGGCATCCTTCGATTCGACCGCTGTATGTGCTGCAATCCGTTTATCAGGCTCCGGCTGGGGTTTGGGGATTTGTTACAGGTCTTTCAGCCACCATTATCGCCATGTTTGTTATTTTTGGCGCCTTTGTTCTTTTTACGGGAGGCGGCGATTCTTTTTTTAAGATAGCGACAAAGGTGTCCGGATGGTTACCCGGTGGGCCCGCTTTGGTTGCCGTGGTGGCCAGCAGCATGTTCGGAACCATTTCCGGCAGCACCGTCGCAAACGTGGTCACCACGGGAAGTTTTACGATTCCAACGATGAAACGCTTGGGATACTCTTCTGCTTTTGCCGGAGCCGTTGAGGCCGTTGCATCGACAGGGGGACAAATCATGCCTCCCATTATGGGCGCGGGCGCCTTTATCATGGCCGAAATCTTAGGTGTTGCCTATCTTTCCATCGTCGTAAATGCCATTATCCCTGCTGTCTTATACTATACTGCCGTATTCATCTGTGTTTTCCTCCAGGCACAAAAACAGGGACTTCCGCCGCTTCCCCCTGAACAGATTCCGACAATACGGGAGGTCGTCACCTGGCCGGTTCTTGCCCCTATAATTATTCCCATCGGGATACTTCTGGGTTTGCTTGTTTACGGAAGATCGCTCGTAACCAGTGGATTTTGGGCGTGTGCATCTGCTTTCATTCTGTTCTTGTTTAAGGATTTTTCCCCAATTCATATGGCGAATCGGATAAAAAATGCCTTTGCAGGCCTTGAAGAGGGCGGCAAGGCTTTCGTACACATCGTGGCACTTCTCGTAACAGCCAATATTGCGGTTCGCCTTCTTGGGTTGAGCGGTTTGGCGGTGAAGGTGGCCGGAGTGGTGATATCCGTCGGTCAGGATAATTTAGCGCTGGGATATTTATTCTGCTCCATAATGGCGTTGATGTTAGGGATGGGGTTGCCCGCAATCCCTGCCTATATTGTCGCGGCATCTGTCGGTGTTCCCGCCCTGATAAAGCTGGGGGTGCCAAATCTGCAGGCGCACTTTTTTGTCTTCTATTTTGCCTGTATGGGCTCCATCACCCCGCCCGTATGCGCTGCCGTATATGCGGCGGCTCCTATTGCGAAGGCAAACTGGCTTCATATCGCCTTGCATGCCACGCGATTGGGAATCGTTGCGTATCTCGTTCCCTTTGCGTTTATCGAACAGCCGGCCTTGCTTATGCTGGGTAGCCCCCTTTCAATTATTGGACACCTGATTCTGGGGTTATTGGCTGTCTTGTTGATCGCACCCGGGATAATGGGATATTTTACACTTAAGAAATATAGGGGTAATCTCAACATTCCAGCAAGATTTTTCATTTTTTCTGCTGGCGTTTTGATTTTACTTCCATTAGGACAATATCGCCTTCTGGCGCTTGCGTCTCTGGCTCTGGGAATCATCATTCAAAAAATAACGCCCTGGCTGAGACGAAGCTCACCCGAGTATGACGATACAATCTCTTAAGCTCTTTTACAGATTTAAATCCAATTTCTAGTCATTAATCGAGTAGGAGTTTGTGTCTCTCAATCTGAATTGAACTATTTGACAAGAGGAAAGGATTATGTCCATTCAGTCATTCGATGCTAATTCGGAAAAAAACGGCACCATACAAAAACCAAATTTTAAAGTCCCTTCGCTTGCATGTGATACGCACTTTCATATCTTTGGATCACCGGAAAAATTTCCTTACGGGCCCGAACTCAGATATACCCCTCCCATCGCACCATTAAATGATTATCTTGCTTTGGCCAATCAATTGAATATTGAGCGGATGGTATTCGTCCAACCGAGCGCTTATGGAAAAGACAATGCCTGTATGCTTGAAGCCATGGCGACGATCGGAACCAAATGTAGAGGCATCGTCGATATTGACGAGAATACGGGAGATGAAAGACTTGAAAGGTATCACGACTTAGGGGTCCGCGGTATTCGAATTAATGTATCACCTTACAAAAATTATGAGGCCGGCTTTGCTGATAAAATAATCGGCCGCGTCAATCGTCTTGCAAAACGGGCAAAAAACCTTAACTGGCATCTGCAATTCTTATCCCCGGGCTGGTTGGTGCATGAGCTGATCCCGACATTAAAACGCCTCCCTGTGCCTTATGTCATCGACCACATGGGGCTTTTTCCTGCTAAGGACGGTATCGAACAACCTGGCTTCCAGGAACTACTTAACATCATCGGTGAAGGGCAATGCTGGGTCAAGTTGACCGGTGTCTACCGGATGTCCGCTGACATACCGAAATTTAAAGACGCCGAACCCTTTGCAAAAGCGCTTATAGCTGCTGGACCTGACCGTATTTTATGGGGCAGTGACTTTCCTCACCTGTCCTTCCATGACAGGGTCGATTCTCTGAGCCTGTTTAATCTTTTAAATAAATGGGCACCGGACGTCATGGGGCGCCACAAAATTTTGGTCGATAATCCTGGAAATATTTTTGGGTTCGACCAACCTTGAATCACGTTGTATAGAAATAACATGGCATGTTCTTTCCCAAAGACAGCATCCATTGCGATATCGTCATGCGCCGTGCCGTGGGATTGAACTGCGCCAAATCAAAACAAACAGGAGGTAGACGACATGCTGTATCTCGTGGTAAGCACCCCGCATCCCGCAAAACCTGAAGATATCAAAAGCACTCGGTCACAATGGTGGCCCTGGGTTGAAGAACTGAAATCAAAGGGTAAAGCTGTATGCTACTATGCGAGAGTGGGCAGAGGCGCAATCGCAGTCTTTGACGTATCCGGGAACGAAGAACTTCACGAACTCTTAACGCGTTGGTCAAACATCGTCCCTGTTACATTCGACATATATCCGTTAGTGGGCTCAGAAAAGGCACAACAACTTCTCAACTAGTCCATGTAGCAACGCAACCAACATCCGTTTTGGATCGACGTTAATTGCTTCAGCTTTCCAGAATCGAAACCGACCTTGTGTGCGGATCGGCTGAAGGTGGAGGGTGTCGGCAGTTTGTATGCCAATTTCTTTATTTTTTGTTATACTCCCGTCAAGGAAAAAAAGAGTACACACCCAGCCGACGCATGAAAAACGCGCCCCTTGCACCCCAAATCGCCGAAAAACAGGCCGGCGAAATCTTTTTAAATTTTTTTAGGCGATGATACGTAATGTTATCAAAATCTTAGGAATATATACTATATATTGTGGGTTTTTTTCCTTGACATACAATATGTATTTGATCATATATTGCACGTTAAAAGGCAATTGTACGTGGCCCGATCAAAAAATCGGTCAAAAAAGAGGTAGGTTATGTCATCAAGGAAGAGTCGTAAAAAACGAAAATCTCCTGGCCACAGTGGGTCTGCGACGAAACTGACCAAGAAAGATGTAAGGAATGCTGAAAACCGTCTCACTCCTGGAAAGCCTCACTCTGCAACCTCTGGTTATGCCGACGAGATCAACCGGCTGATTTCGAAAGGTAAAAACAAAGCAGCGGTGAACAGGGCCAAACAACACCATAAAAGCCTTGGTACGAAGGAATCTGAAACGATTCTGGTGGATGCCTATATTGCTCGAATCTTCGAAATGATTACGAAAGGCAATACCACTGATGCCAAAACACTGTTAGAGTTGATCAAGCGTCGCTATCATTTCCCGGATCATATCTCTACTGAGATAAATGCCATCATTTTGGTGCGCGAGGGTATGATAAGTGAACTTGTGCGACCATTAATAGATCCCGGCACATCACATGCAGCGCGTACAGCCATAGAAAAAATAATTAAGAAAGAACTGATTGATCTCACCGCGTTGGCCCGGTGCGAAGTTCTTCCTTCCGGTCATCCCCTGAAATCCGGCGCTCTGGCCGTGACGGAAGCGTTTGCTGCGGTGACAACCGGTTGGGTTGAGGATGAGGAGATTGCCTTGCCTGATATCCCCCGCCGAAGCCCTCTGGCGCCGTGGAAAATGCTTATCAAGGCGCTTGCCGGCTTCTATCGTCGTGACGATGAGAACTGCGAGAAATATCTTCAGGCTGTTGATCCTGAATCAGCTCCTGCTCGACTTGTTCCGTTAATCCGTGACATGGTTTCGGAACAATCAAACGGGAAACTTAATGGAAGCTCGGCCCTTCTCGTTGGAAAAGTCATTGGTAACGAAAAAAAGATCCACCATGCTTTCCAAATGCTTGACAGCGCGCTGGCTGGAAAAAAGTCACCTAAACGATTCAAGGCAATCCGTGATGCAGTCAATATCTGTAAACAGTCCTGTCCTGAACTTATCGACAAACTAAAGCAGCACGTTTCCATTCGAGGCTGGATGAATGGATTTGAAGCCGAAGATCTAACGAGGGCTTTAGGAGGACCGTCGCTTAAAAACGCCTATTTTTGGCGGCTTCATGCTCGAGCAGCGGAAACAAAAGGGCAAATTCTATGGGCCTGTGCGCTGTGGGAGGAGTTTCGCAAGCACGCTCAGCACGAGGGATGGTTCACCGCTAAAAGCAAAGAAGTTTCGGTTATCTATCTTCATATGGCGAATCTGTTACAACGAATACCAACAAAGGATTTTGAATGGAAACGATCGGATTTTAAACGACATTA
>JAHEHB010000266.1:6613-7612 GCA_024644775.1 Deltaproteobacteria bacterium | reverse complement strand
TTGCTGAAAAAGAATCTTACGATATGGCGCGCCCCATCGTCATTGGCGATGTTGAAAGAATGCGGGATGGGTTGAAATTTACGGACACGCCGCTCGAGGTTAACGGTGTATCTGCCGTCGGTGAAGCGAAATTTACTTATGGCACCATCGATGTGCTTCATTTAGATATTAAAGGGGTAGCGGATCTGCCGTACAGAGAAGTCAATGCAGTGGCCGGTGAAGCCGCGGTGACCTATATTTTCAAATCCATTGATCTGGCGTTGAATCGAGATATCGATGCGGCGGTTACCGGTCCCATTCACAAGGAATCCATGCATTTAGCCGGTTATAAAAATTATCCCGGCCATACGGAGATCTTTGCTGAAAAAACCGATACGCCGGATTACGCCATGATGCTGTACACCAGCGGGTATTATGTGATTCATGTGAGCACTCACTGTTCATTAAAACAGGCCATCGAAAGGGCCACCAAAACAAGGGTAAAAAAAGTCATTCAATTGGCTCATGATATGATAAAAACATATGGCATCGAAGATGATTTGATTGCGGTTGCGGGATTAAATCCTCACTGTGGAGAAGGCGGTGCTTTTGGAGATGAAGATATCAACGAGATTATCCCAGCCATTGAAGAGGCTGCCGCCCAGGGAATCAACGTTACCGGACCGGTTCCACCGGACACGATTTTTTATCGAGCGCTAAAGGGTCAGTTTAAAGTGATTATTGTGATGTACCACGACCAAGGCCACATACCGGTAAAAGTCATCAATTTTGATGAAGGCGTGAATGTCACCCTCGGATTGCCCATTATCCGGACATCCGTGGACCATGGCGTTGCCTTCGGCCGGGCGGGAAAAGGCTACGCATCGCCTGCCAGCATGAAGGAGGCCTATAAATTAGCCGCTGATATGGCTTATAAAAAATACTACGCTGCATAATCGGAGGATATTCAGAATGCAGAGTCGGGGCTATTATGAAGGTTTCGGAGGGGCGTATCTTCCA
>JAHEHB010000266.1:1904-6603 GCA_024644775.1 Deltaproteobacteria bacterium | reverse complement strand
ACGTTCTTTGAATCGGCCAAAGCCGATCCTGGTTTCTGGCAGGAATACACCCATATCATGTCTACATACTCCTGCAGGCCGACGCCGTTGACGTTTGCGGAAAATCTAACCAACCACTTCAGCGGTGCACGAATTTATATCAAACGGGAAGACCTCAATCATACCGGCGCCCACAAAGCCAACAACGTCATGGGGCAGGGGCTTTTGGTGAAGCGAATGGGAAAAACACGGGTGATTGCCGAAACCGGAGCCGGGCAACACGGGGTTGCAACAGCCACCATGGCGGCGAAATTCGGGTTTCGGTGTACCATCTATATGGGAGAGGTGGATGTGGAGCGGCAGCGGCCGAATGTATTCTGGATGGAACGATTGGGTGCGGAGGTTGTCCCGGTTCGTGAAGGAACACGGATTTTAAAAGATGCCATTAATGAGGCCTTCCGGGACTGGGTTACCCATATGGATACGACCCATTATGTTCTGGGAACGGCTTGCGGCCCCCATCCGTTTCCCAAAATGGTTACCTATTTTCAATCCATTATCGGAAAGGAGGCACGCCGACAAATAATAGAATGTGAAGGCAAATTGCCGAATCGAATCTATGCGTGTGTGGGCGGCGGTTCAAATGCCATGGGGATTTTCCACGATTTTTTAAAAGACCCTGTTGAACTCGTTGGGGTGGAAGCCGCCGGTAAAGGATTGGATACCGGGCGACATGCGACGCGCCTTTCCGGAGAGGCCGCACGAATCGGTGTGGCCCAGGGATATAAAACCTATTTTCTCCAGAACCGTGACGGACAAATGAAAGAGACACACAGTGTCGCGGCTGGGTTGGATTATGTGGGAGTATCTCCTATTTTAGCGAATCTAAAAGAGCAACAACGGGTTCGATTCGAAGCGACAACGGATCAGGAAGTAATGGAGGCCCTTTCCCTAACGATAAAGAAAGAGGGAGTGATCCCGGCATTGGAATCCGCCCATGCCTTTGCCCAGGCGTTTAAAGAGGCGTCGACACTGTCCTCATCGGAATCTATTTTGATAAACCAGTCCGGCCGCGGCGATAAGGATATTTTCACCATTGCTGACGCGTTTAACGACCCCAACTGGCGGAAATTTATCAAAAAAAAAGCAGAGGATGATCATGCTTGAAACGTATATACGAAACCGGTTGAAGGAAAAAGATATCCTTCTAATGACACACATCGTACTGGGTTACCCGTCATTCGAAGATTGTTTTCGGAGCGTTGCGGCTATGGTGGAAGCCGGTGTCGATTTGATGGAGTTGCAGATTCCCTTTTCCGAGCCGATTGCAGATGGCCCGGTTATTCTACGGGCAAATCAGATGGCGTTGGCAGGGGATGTGACCGTGAAAAAATGTATCGATTTTTCACAAAAGGTCTCGCGGGATTTTGAGATTCCCTTTTTGTTTATGAGCTACTATAATATTTTGTTTCAATACGGTGTGGATCGATTCGCCGCTGCCATGGGTGATGCTGGATTAAAAGGAGCGATTGTTCCGGATCTTCCGCCGGAAGAAGGCCAACCATACCTTCAAGCCATGAAACACCATCAACTTGATCCCATTTTTATCTTCTCTCCCACCACCCCCTTTGAACGAATGGAATACCTTGCCGGATTCGGCCGGGGCTTTATTTATTGTATGGCGCGAAAAGGAGTTACCGGTGCTGAAACACGTTTTTCTGATCAGTTGGATCACTATTTAGATGCGTGTCGCCGGGCAACAAAACTCCCCCTGGCACTGGGGTTTGGCGTTAAAGAAAAAAGCGATATCGATTTTTTGAAGGGAAAAGTAGATGTCGCCATCGTCGGATCAGAAACAATCCGACGGATTGATCAAGAAGGAGTCCACTCAGTGGGCAGATTTATTGAGAGTCTCAGATAGAAGCATCCCCGGATTTGCCCTAACGTTCTACCCAAGGTTCTATTTTTTTTAAGTCGAGCTCAACCCCTAAACCGGGTGCATCTGGAAGTTTAAGAATTCCATTTTGGGGCCGCGGCATCGGGGTGGTGAAAATATCCATCAGCGGGTGTTCGATTTCCATAAATTCAAAGATACGAAAATTTGGTGCAGCTGCTGCAAAATGCATGGCGACGACCACATTTAATGCGGAAAACATTCCGGTGTGAGGCGATATTGTGAGATTGTCCGCTTGAGCCAGTGCGGCGATTCGCATCCCTTCTGTGAATCCGCCCACACGCCCGATATCCGGTTGGATGATATCCAGCGCTTCGGTGGCCAAAAGGTCTCTGAATCCATAGAGAGAAAATTCCCCTTCGCCGCCGGCCACGGGCAGGGATTGGCCTTGCTTTACCTGTTTGTATCCTCTGAGATCGTAGGGTGGAACCGGTTCTTCAAACCAATCGATATGGTAGGGCTCCAGTTTCCGCCCAATACGAACGGCTGTACCCGCGTCGTATCGACTGTTGGCATCCACCATCAGCGCGATATCGTCACCTACGGAGGATCGAATCGCTTTTACTGCGTCAACATCCCTGCGAATCCCCATGCCTAATTTTATTTTTATAGCTTTGTAGCCAAGACTCAGAAATGCTTCAGCTTTTGACACCATCTTGTCAACCTCATCACAAAATATGGACGAACCATAAGTGGATAAGATTTCTCTGCCAAATCCGTGTAACGCTTTGTAGACGGGAAGATTTAGGGCTTTACCGATGATATCCCATAGCGCGACATCGATTCCGCTGATGGCTTCAACAAAATGTCCTTTGGTGTGGCCCCTGGTTCGCATCGCTGAAAACATGTTCCACCATACACCTGCTGCGTTCAATGGATCTTTTCCCACAATAATGGGTGCAAGCATATCTTCAACCAAGTACTTTGTTGCTTTGGGTGCTTCGCGAACAACACTTTCACCAATACCTGTCAGGCCGTCATCCGTTGTGACCTTGACAATCAGCGCTCGTACGTTGTTGAATGTTGTTGTGGCAATTCGAAAGGGATTTTCAATTTTTGCATTTAACGGGAATGTTTCGACGCTTTCGATTTTCAATTTTTATCTCCTTTTGATTAGAATTCGCCGCAGACACACCCAGAATCAATAGAGATGATCTTTTAAGATCGCTTCATTCAGGCGATGGCCTAAACCGGGCCGATCGGAAACAATCAAATATCCGTCTTCAATTTCTTCCGGGGGATCCAGCAAGTCGGTACGCCACTGCACTTCACCCCATGCATATTCCAAAATAAGAAAGTTCGACAACGTTGAGGCAACCTGTGCACTGGCAGCAGTGGAAACCGGACTTGCCGGGTTGTGAGGCGCCACCAGAGTTTGATTCAAACGTGCAGCGCCTGCAATCAGCTTTGTTTCTAATAGCCCGCCATTCCATTTCACATCCGGCATGATAATATCGACGACTTTATCTGTTAAAAGCGACCGAAAGCCTTCCACCCCGAAAAGGTATTCTCCGTCCGCAACGGGCATTGCAACTTTTGATGCGACGGTTTTGAGCGCATCTGAAAAGTCTCTCGGCACGGGTTCTTCCAGCCAGAGAAGGTTACAGTCTGCTATGGATTCTGCGACGATGACGGCTTCCGAAGCATCCATTCGACCATGACAATCAACGGCAAGTTCTATGTCGTCACCGATGGCCTTGCGGGTTTTTCGAACCCTATCAACACCGGGTCGCCATGCGGCCTGGGTACCGGTTCGAATATGGTTGATATCTGTCATTTCGTCAAACGGCGCGATCTTAATCGCCGTAAATCCGTCATCGACCGCCCTACACGCGGTCTCGGCAAATCCTGCGGACGTCCTATCTGTAATCGAACGATTGATATTTGCGTAAAGCCGAATTTTCTTTCTCAAGGCACCACCCAACAGGGTGTGAGCCGGAACGTTGAGGTGTTTGCCCATAATGTCCCAGAGAGCCTGTTCGATGGCACTCAGTGCGATTTGCCGCATCCGGCTGCGGACCATACGGCGTGTTTTCAGACGTTTCAATAAGATTTCGATGTTGAGAGGGTTGAATCCGTTTAGTTTTTCACTGAGCCGATTCAATTCAACCATTATCAAATTGTCACTACCGCTGTGGCTGGCTTCTCCCACACCTGTGATGCCTTCGTCGGTTTCCACCAGAACTAAAACCCAATCCCCTCGCTGTGATACTTTTATTCTTATCGGTTTGATATCGACAATTTTCATTTCCCGTTAACCCTCTCTAAAGAATTCTAAAATAAACGAATAGGTTGTTCGATTCGTAAAAAAACATCGATACGGTGTCTAATAAATTTTTCGAAAAATCTTGCTGATTTTCGTATTTGCGACTGCCGCCACAAAATCACGAACCTTTCTTATATCCTTTTGTCCCGGGATAGATTCCACACCGGAGCTGACATCAACCACATCCGGAAGGGCTGCTTGAATTGCATCGGTGACGTTAATCGGTGACAGTCCGCCGGCGAGGACCAGTGGGTGTGCCTCCCCAAATTTCCTTACCTGCTTCCAATCCCAATCCAAAGCATTTCCGCCCGGTAAAGTCCCGCCTGCGTGTTCTATTAGAAATGCAGATGGATTATAGTCTTTCGCTGCCTTTAGAGATGGATTGCCATTGATAAACAATGTCTTTGTTACCAAAATACGTTCTTTGCATAGACGATCTACAAGTTCCGGCGTTTCTTGACCGTGGAGTTGAACCGCACTCAAGTGACACCTTTCCACCT
>JAHEHB010000266.1:0-1894 GCA_024644775.1 Deltaproteobacteria bacterium | reverse complement strand
TTCATGATTCCTGGATACGATTTATTTACAAATACGCCAACTGACAGAACCTTCTCAGGCAAAGCCATGGATATGTCCCGCGCTTTTTCTTCATTGAGGTGTCGTGGGCTTTTCGGATAAAATACACATCCAATGGCATTTACACCCTGTTGTGCACACTCCAGAGCTTGATCAACATCGGTAAGACCACAAATCTTAACTTGAGGGTGATTTTGAGTTTTGTTAACTTTGTTTGTTTTGTACAATCTGAGGCTCCGTATTTTTGAATCAATCATCACCCATCAAATATTTCAAGAACGCTTTTGGGTCTTTTGCCCGAACCAGGCTTTCTCCAATCAAAAAGTTCCAAATGCCTGCGTTTTTTAATATAAGAATATCCTGGCGAGTTTTGATACCGCTTTCGGCCACGGCAATTTGATGGGGTTCAAACCGGGCTTTTAGTTGGGCAGCTGTTTCAATATTCGTTTGAAAGGATCGCAGGTTCCGATTGTTAATACCAATCAGCCTTGCTCCGGCGCGTGATGCTTTATCATGGTCAATTTCAGTATGCACTTCCACTAGTGCATCTAGTTCAAGTTCCCGGGTCAGCTGTAAATATTGGTTCAGTTGCGCCTGGGAAAGTATGCCCGCAATAAGGAGCACGGCATCCGCCCCCATTACTTTCGATTCGTAGATTTGATAAGGGGAGATTAGAAAATCCTTGCGAAGCACCGGTAATTTAACTGCGGTTTTTACCGTTTTCAAGTCCTCGGCACTCCCTTGGAAATTCGGGCCATCCGTCAGAACAGATAGTGCTGCCGCACCGCCTTTTTCATAGGCTTTGGCGTAAACGCCTGGCTCTAAATCAGGGCGAATCGGTCCTTTTGAAGGGGATGCTCTTTTGATTTCGGCAATTATATTGATGCCGGTAGGGCCTGGACGCTCCAATGTTTTATAAAATAGGCGTCCTCTTGACGATGCAAGTGCTTTTTTAATGAGCGCTTTCTCCGAAATGCGTTGCTTGGCCGCCGTCACTTCTTCTTTTTTTTGTTCAACGATCTTTGCGAGTATATCCATTTTTTCAGGTATTATCATTGATATATTCGATAAGTTTTTCAAGTTTTTTCGTCGCAGCACCCTCATCGATCGCGGCTTCGGCAAGACGGATACCTTCTTTAAGATCTTCTGCTTTTCCCGCTGCAACCAGGGCTGCTGAGGCATTTAAGAGAACCACGTTCCGATGGGGGCCTTTTTCGCCATTCAGTATGTTTCGTGTAATTTCAGCATTGATCGCCGGCTCCCCTCCTTTAAGGGATTCCGGTTCGGCTAACTCTCCAAAATATTGTTCCGGCTGGATATCGTAGGTTCGTATGAGGCCGTCTTTTAATTCAGCAATCCGAGTTGGGGCACAAACAGAGATCTCATCCAATCCATCATGTCCGTGAACGATAAAGGCTCTTTTTGCACCCAGAAGCTGAAGCGCCTTTGCAAACATTTCAGTTAGCTCCGGGGCGTACACCCCCAGAAGTTGGCAGTTTGCACCTGCAGGATTGGTAAGGGGGCCTAACATATTGAAAATAGAACGGAGTCCCACTTCTTTTCTTGCATTGGCAGCGTAGCGCATGGCACTGTGATAAAGAGGGGCAAAAAGGAAGCCGATACCGATTTCCTGAACCGCTTCTTCTACAATTTCAGGATCGATCTCCAGCTTTACGCCCAATGCCTCCAAAAGATCCGCGCTGCCACATTTACTCGATACGGAGCGGTTGCCGTGTTTTGCTACCGTGACGCCGCCGCCTGCCACCACAAAGGCCGTGGTGGTCGATATGTTAAATGTATGTGCACCATCTCCTCCGGTACCACAGGTATCCACCACTGTACCCGCAGTCGATTGAATGCGTTTTGCTTTTCTACG
>JAHEHB010000265.1:4878-7614 GCA_024644775.1 Deltaproteobacteria bacterium | reverse complement strand
TTAACAAACTATCAATGATTTTTCGATACACATTCTCGATCTTTTTTGGACTCCGGGTATGGTGAATCGTCGTCTGAAGATGCCTGTCGCCAAGATCCTCCAGAAAAACCTGGCCGGAAAAAGCGTCGAACAGATAGATGTTCGGCACGGGAATACCATTGGCGTATAAATGTCGACCGATGGCAATAAATGAATCCACTTCGGTGGGCGCCGGTTGTTTTCTGATACCATGATCAACACATACAAGGGAGTGACGACCGGCCGTAAGTCGATACCAGATTCTGTCTGAACCGTCACCCCGCAGCCTTTGACGATGCACGTTGTTTCCAGGACAATCACCGAAAGCCTTCTGAAATGCCAGGGGCGCCATTTGGTGAAACGTAGTATCGCGATATCTTTCCGGCGTACCGATATCTGTCCAATAGGAATTTTCCGGTAAAAACGCTTTTATTTTCTTGCCACTCGCTATCAAATTCCAATAAAGGTCGACGGCGCTCGAGCATTGATTTTCAGGAATCATGGAAAGAACGAGTGGATCTAATACCTGGATACCAGTAAAGGTCCGTTTTATGGTAAATTCATTTGAATCATCGGGACAAAATCCCTCAATAAAACCAGATCGATTCACAGTGACCGTGTTTATTTCCGGAAAGTCGAAAAGGACCAGCGTCGCCGGAAATCCATGATGGAGATGAAACGTGTAAGCGGCTTTTAAGTCAATATCTGTAACAATATCACTGTTAATCACCATAAGGGGGCGATCATCCCAGAAATCTTTAACATTTTTAATCGCGCCACCGGTACCGAGAATGCTGGGTTCATGCCGTGTGTAAACGGGAATGGTATAGTTTTGTTTTGTGATAAATTCTTCGATTTTATAAGCGAGATGGTGGGTATTGACGATAACGGCTTCGCAGTCTGCGTCTTGGAGTGAGCCGATGAGAATATCCAGCAATGGTTGTCCTGCTATGGGAAATAACGGTTTCGGTGTGTTTTTGGTAAACGGAAGAAGCCGCGTTCCAAGCCCCGCGGCAAGTATCATTGCCTTCATATTCGTGTTTTCAAAAACTCAATACAAATGGAATCAAGCGGATAAACAGCGTAGCGATTTCTGTATTTCATCTGCATAGTACTTTATCGTCTCTGTATTTTCAGAGCCCTTTACACCATGTGTGGTAAAATAACTGACTGCGTTGTCATAGTTGACTCTGGATAGCGCTTCCTTAAGTTCGATTTCGTTTCGCTTATACATACGTCCGCCCATGGTTTGGATTCGCTTCAAACGCTCTTTTGGATCCCCGGAATTGTGAGGAGATCGCATGAGATATTTTAAGACAATCCAATAGGACTCGAAATATGTTTTCAAAAAGCTTGCGTATAATTTTAGTTTTTTTAAACCAGTGGAGGTCAGGTTATATGTGTCGGACAGGGTTGTATGCGGTTGGATCATCCCGTCTTGAATAAAGGCATCGATGCTTTTCCGCATAGAATCTTCAGGTGACAAGTCGACATCAAATGTAAACTCGTTTTTAAAGAGATCCTGTAAAAATCGATACCGCGGCGAAAGATCGTCAATGGAAAATCGCAGGGCGTCTTGTACCAAAACGGCAAGTGCCGTGAAAGCTGCGGGGATAAAGAGCGAAATGCAATTGTTTTTGTAATATTCAAGAATCGGCCGTTTGCTGTCGTTCATCCTAAATAGCCTATCGACACTGTACGTATCTTTTTCTTCAGATATTCGCTCAATAAATTTTTGCTGTATGTGTGTATCAAGCAGACGTTGAACGGTATGGCGATGTCCGTTGGATAAGGTGTCCGGTATTCTAGCATTTCGAAATTTCAAATAATTTAAGTAGGTTTTCCAATGAAATAACAATTGCTCAAACGAAAATTTGTTTTTCGCACAATTTAACAGCGCACTGGAAAATAGCGCATGAGGGGTCACAACCGTTAGGCTGTCGATGGCATTGAACACACGGAATGCCAGATTTCGACAAAACGTGTTTTGTTGTTTTGCGGTCAATTCTGTAATGGTCATATTTTGTTTCGCTAATAGTTGCTTTAGGGATAGGGGGGCATGAAATTGAACGTAAATGCGTCCGTGCCGACGTTTTAAAAATTTCCTCGCGTTGATAACTTGAGTAAGACTTTCCGGCTTTTTTTGCCCCCCTTCGATCTCTTTAAGATATGAACTTTCCTCCAAAACCTGGTCATACCCGATAAATACAGGAACGATGATCAAGTCTTCACAGGCACCGTCACGGTAAGCATCTAGAATCAATGATAGTAGCCCCAACTTCGGCATAATCATTTTGCCGGTGCGACTTCGCGTTCCCTCAAGAAAAAATTCAATATTAAATCCCTCCTCAAGCAGTTTATGAAAATATTCCTTGAAAACTTTGGAATAAAGCATCGCTCCCATAAAGCTTCTACGGATAAAAAAAGCACCCCCTGCGCGAAAAATTGTTCCCATGGGCCAGAAGGAGAGATTTTTACCAGCGGCAATATGTGGAGCCGGCATGTTATTGCCGTAAAGAATCGTGGATAGGATTAGATAATCGATATGGCTTCTGTGACACGGCAGAAAAATCAACGGTCCTTTGAGAGACATCGCTTTTATCCGGGCAATAGACTCGGTGTTAACGGATACCTCTTCAAACATAATATTAAGTAGTTTTTTTAGGACAAGCGCACCGAACTTGACAAAACCGGTATGGTAGTTGGCTGCGATTTCAT
>JAHEHB010000265.1:0-4868 GCA_024644775.1 Deltaproteobacteria bacterium | reverse complement strand
ATCCGCCTCCTTATGAACCTGCTGCAACGGAATCTTACGGGATTTAGAATACCGATTCATAAATTTTTGAAGTCTTTCGGAGGTTAGAATATTTTCTTTGAGTTCCTCACGAGACTTGAGTATTGGGCCGGTGATGCTTTGTCGATGACGGTTCATTTGATGCACGAGTTTGCGCCTTAAAACCAAGGCTAACTGTGCAGTGCTCTGATCGTGATTTTCCGGCCGGTCTAAAAATTGTTGCAAATTTAGTGGCTCTGATACCTCTACGAAAACGTGCTTCGGATTAATCAGAAGTGTGAAGAGCCGTCTTATCTTACCCGGATTCCCTTTGGAGCCGAAGAGCACATCAATTAATGAAGGAAATGCGCGGTCCGGATTTCTATCGAAGAATATGAGTTGCGGGATGATAAAAACAGGACGAGATACGGTTCGTTGAATTTCAATTAAGTGTTGCATCGGGTCTATTTTCGATTTGACAAATCGTCTATAGAAACTCTTCTTGTCGATCAAAGATAAGAATCCGACTCGACCATTTTGCAATTCCTGTTGGATATATCCGCTTTTGTACGGATTGGGAAAGGATAGATTAAAACAGAAAAAGTCAATGAATGCTAAACCGATACGAAACAATTGCGACAGTGGCTGCCACGCGAGGACACGATAATCAAACCCGATCTCGGGATGAGGATATCCCTTCTGTTTGTAGCGGGTAAAATAGAAAAGATACTCAAAATTGCGTTTGTATTTTGTCGCATAAACGAGGATTCCTTCTTTTTGGAGGCTATTTAGGGAAGATACCTGGGTCTCTTCAATGGTAATGCCGGAGAAAAAAAATGTTAGAGCCATCGTCGATAGGTAATCCAGGCGATCAGGTAAGCGACACAAAAAATGATTGTGAGTCCCCTGAATTGCCCGATCGATCCAGGACCGTATTTTTTTTCTTAACCGAAACATGGAAATCGTTTCCAAAACGGGGTACCATAAACGAGTCGAAGCTGGTTATATTTCTCGACTTTAGCACTCGATAATAATTTTGATGTTTTCGACGCTGTAACAATCGAACAATTTTTATCAAAAGTCACTGAAGAATGCAATGCTTCGTTTATGCCCAAATTCCGACATTAAATTCGGTTATACTTGAAGAATAACCGAATTTAATGTCGGAATTTGGGTATAAAAATTAGACTTGCGTTACCCCATTTGTTATGATAGAGACCTGCACGTTAATTCTGTTTCGTTTCTTTCCAGTAGTTATTCCGTTAGATAGAAGTGACTTAAGATGGTATAAAATATTTTTAAAAGGAGGTTAGTTGTTTATGAAAACATTAGTTGGTGGTGCTGTTGCTGCAGTGTTGGGTATTTTGGGTCTTTCAGTGTGGTGGAAACCATTTCTACAACTTCTTGCCGGTGCCATTCCCGCGATGCTTCTGCTGGGAGGTGCTTTGGCAGTTTATTTGGGATTTGATGAATTGAAAGACACTTGGAAAAAGGAAGAGCCTCTTGCCGATACGCCCGCAAATCAGGAAGACGTAGAACAGTACAAGCAGGAAATTAATGATCTGAAAAAAGAAGTTGAAAGTCTAAAGAAAGATACGGCTTCGGAATAACCCTTTGCGTCCCATGAAGATGGCCTCTTTCAGGTATAAGGGGTTCTCGTTTTATTCTGTTTCGAGCCAATTTCAAAACGCCCCGTTTCGCCCAATCTCAGCGTCCGGCTCAAAATCCGGGATCTTCGGATTGACCTTGGACAAATTGGAATGTTTTGAAATTGGCTCTTTCTTTTGAATTAGGTGTATAGGTAGAGTGTTTGTCTTAACTTTTTAAATTTTTCAACAGCTTGCTGCCAAGCCACTTCAATTTTTGCTATTTCATTTATTGTCTGTGGGTTCGAAGGTGACTGTCCGAAGAATCGCTCCTGACAGCACGTTTCCTCCCAATGTCTCGATCCCCTGATCGGAATCGATAAAAGGCGCTCCGAAAATCTCAAAGCTGGCTGGTTCCGCGGCCTTCCGAGACATTCGTTCCTTCCCAAACCACCTGTTCGGGATAGACCAACGCCGATATCGGTATTGGAAGATTCGGCGAAGGAACTATCCAAGGAAGCCCGGTGTCATTATGAGACGGAATAGACGAAGGTGTAAACGCGAGTTCCCACGTCTTGAAGATCGACCAAAAGTACATCGATGGCATCAAACATGAAGATCAAAAACCTTGACACAAATAAAAATTAAAACTATTATTTTCAATTTGACTTTTATTCCGGTCCCTTATTATTTGCCTGTCTGTTTTTTTGCTGGATTGATTCGGGCGGTTGGATATTGTCAAAACGAAAAGCAAAATCGATTGCTTCCGTTAAAAGGAGTTTGAATAGATGGGATATCACCATATTATTGACAAGGACCGCTGCAAGGGATGCGGTTTGTGTGTCAACGTATGTCCGAAAAAAGTATTGGAAATTTCCAAAGCCGTAAACATTCGGGGGTATTTTCCAGCCTACCAGGCGCGACCAAAAGACTGCATTTACTGCACGGCCTGCTGTATCATGTGTCCGGATGTGGCCATCAGTATTGTTAAAACCGAAGCGGGTGTGCGTGCCGAAGAGGAGACCGCCGAGCAGGAGTAACTGGAGGAATCATGGGTAAAAAAGTTCTTATGAAAGGAAATGAAGCCATTGCAGAAGCTGCGATCAGAGCCGGCTGTCTGAACTACTTCGCGTATCCCATTACTCCTCAGACAGAGGTGGCAGAATACCTATCGAGGCGATTGCCGGAGTTGGGAGGTGTTTTCCTCCAAGGGGAAAGCGAGGTTGCAGTCTCCTATATGATGTTTGGAGCGGCCGCCTGTGGTGAAAGAGTGTTTACGACCTCTTCCAGTCCCGGAGTCAGTTTGATGAGCGAAGGAATCAGCTACATCACCGCCGCTCAATGTCCGGCAGTCTTTGTGAATATCATGAGGGGGGGGCCCGGATTGGGGGGAATATTACCATCCCAAGCAGATTATTTCCAATCTACAAAGGGAGGCGGTCACGGCGATTATCGAATGCTGGTAATGGCGCCGGCAAGTGTTCAAGAAGCTGCAGAAATGGTTATGATGGCGTTTCCGCTTGCCGAAAAATACCGAAACCCAGTGATGATACTCGGCGATGGCTTAATCGGTCAAATGATGGAGCCGGTGGAATTTTCTGAGACCTTTAAATCTGAGCCGACCAATAAAGACGCCTGGGCAACCAGCGGTATGGACACTCGTAAGGGCAATCAACGAAACTTGGTAAAGACACTCTATTTGGACCCCGAAGAACTGAACCAGCAAAACCTGATTTTAAAAGAGAAATATGATCGAATGGAACGGGAAGAGATTCGATTTGAAGTCTACAACACCGATTCCGACTATAAAGCACTGATTGTAAGCTATGGAACGATGAGCCGGGTCTGTAAAACCGCAATTGACAATTTGAAAGAGCAGGGCATCGAGATAGGGCTGCTGCGTCCCCAGACACTCTTTCCATTCCCTGAAAACGCTATTCGAAATGCAGCGATAAAATCCGGATGCCAGGTCGTCTATAGCATCGAGATGAGCATGGGACAGATGCTTGAGGATGTTGAGCGATCTGTACAGGGGAAATGTCCCGTACAGTGGTATGGAAAGTGCGGAGGAGAAGTTCCTGCACCCGAAGAAGTCATGGAAGTGCTAAAAACCGACATTCAATAATCGGCCACAGACCCACAGCCGAATTTTTGATTTTCGATGTGTCTGGTTTCATAAGTAACATGCGACAATCAATAGGATTTCAGCCCTTGCAGCATGATTTTCTTAATAAAATTTAAAGAATTTACATGTTAGTAGTACAGAGATCTACTTAATACTCCAGTTGTTCTGACAAGGAGCATAGAATGGCAAAAACATATCAGAAACCCGAAGCACTATCCGATACATATACGCATTACTGTCCGGGATGTACCCATGGTATTATTCACCGATTGGTAGCCGAGGTTATCGATGAGCTAGGAATTCCGGGACGTACAGTCGGTATTGCACCGGTGGGTTGTGCGGTATTGGCCTATAATTATTTTACATTTGATTTTCAAGAATCCGCCCATGGCCGCGCGCCTGCCATGGCCACCGGCATTAAGCGAGTGAGACCGGACCTGATGGTTTTCACCTATCAAGGAGATGGTGATTTAGCCAGCATCGGTATTGCTGAAATCATTCATGCTGCAAATCGCGGCGAGAAATTTACGACCATTTTTGTCAACAATGCGGTTTACGGAATGACAGGTGGGCAGATGGCACCCACTACGCTGCAGGATCAGCGGACGACAACCTCTCCACAGGGACGAGATACTGCTGACACCGGAATGCCGATTCGAATGGTCGAAATGCTCGCGACACTTGCGACACCTGCGTATTTATCCAGACACACAGTGATTCGGCCAAAATATGTGATGCGTACCAAGAAGGCCATAAAAAAGGCGTTTACCTACCAAATGGAGAATCAGTGTTTTAGCCTGGTGGAAGTGGTTAGCACTTGCCCCACCAACTGGGGAATGACGCCGCAAGAAGCCATCGAATGGACCGAGAATACGCTGCTGAATTATTTCGAATTGGGCGAGTACAAAACACCGGAAACGTCAGAGGGGGCATAGATGCAAAGTGAAATCATGTTTGCCGGGTTTGGCGGCCAGGGAATCTTGATAAGCGGAAAAATATTAGCGGAAGTTGCAATGGAAGCGGGGCTTGAGGTCGGCTGGGTTCCTTCTTACGGTCCGGAGATGCGGGGCGGGACGGCATATTGTACCGTAGTTATCAGTGATCGCCCCATCGGGTCCCCGATTATCCGAAACCCGATGCATCTGGTTGCGATGAACCGC
>JAHEHB010000264.1 GCA_024644775.1 Deltaproteobacteria bacterium | reverse complement strand
CTGTTTTCGGTGTTAAAAATGGCCGAAATGTCCGCTTTTTCGGGTTCACATCGAATCTCGCCACTCAGAAACGCCACCACTTGAGACAATGTTTTTACCGGATAAACAGAAATCCCTTTGACCACAGAGGCTTCGCGTCCATTGTCGACGGGAACCATAATTCCGGAATACCCCGCCTCTTTCGCCGCAAGCGCCATGGGAAGGGATCCCCGAACAGGTTTTATGCGGCCATCTAAAGACAGCTCTCCGAGAAAAAGATATCTTGAAATGGTGGCCTTGGAGATAATCCGGTTTGCGGTTAGAATACCAAGGGCTATCGGCAGGTCGAATCCCGTGCCCTCTTTTTTTATGTCTGCAGGGGCTAAATTCACCGTAATGCGATCATCGGGAAAGGTATAGCCGGAGTTTTTAATAGCGGATTTAACGCGCTCTTTGCTTTCTTTTACAGCTGCCTCGGGAAGCCCCACAGTAGTGAAGGTTGGAAGCCCATTGGTGATATCGATTTCAACTTCAACGACATAGGCATCGATTCCGGATACAGCGCTGCTTAATACTTTTGCAAGCAATATAACACCCTTCGACTCCATCTAACGGTAAATGCCTCGGTTTCGGCTCCGAGGGCAGGACGCTCGGGGATTACTGGATGGTTGGTACCCTATAGCAAATCGTTTTGAGAAGCACAATCGTTTTGTAGCGTACTTGAAGATGTTGTCCGCCTTGTAAATCCGGCAATTCAGTATTGCAATTTCTCGAGAAACATGTAAATAAGGGGCTTAAATTTTAACGGTTGCGTATAGGTGATGATTGTGGTCCTGCATTGTCGACAGAGAACCGTAGCACAGCCGGTCTTCTGCTCGGATATCGGAATGCACTCTGGTAAAAAAGTTAATTTAACCATTTACCCGGCACCGATCAATCATGGTATCAAGTTTGTCCGAAAAGATATTCCGGAATGTCCGGGAATTCCCGCCCATTTTAATATGGTTGTTGATACCAGCCTCGCTACCGTCATTGGGCACGATGGGTTTATTGTTTCAACCATCGAGCACCTGATGGCCAGTTTTGCAGGTCTGTCCATCGATAACGCATTGGTTGAGCTCGATGCCTATGAAGTTCCGATTATGGACGGAAGCGCAGGACCCTTCACCGAATTGATGAAGACAGCCGGTATTAAGGAGCAGTTCGGTCAACGGTATTTTTTTGTAATAAAAAAGCCCATTGAGTTGAATGAAGATGGAAAATCGGTAACGGTTTACCCGTCGCCAAACTTTCGTATTACATGCACCATAGATTTTGATCATCCCTTAGTTCAAAAACAATCCCGTTCAATCTTTGTATCGGAACACGTCTTTGAGACGGAAATCTGCAAAGCGAGAACCTTTGGATTTATGCACGAATATGATTATCTGAAACGCTATGGTTTTGCACGGGGTGGTTCCCTGGATAACGTGGTTGTAATAGATGATCATAAAATCCTTAACAGTGACGGTTTAAGGTATCCGGACGAGTTTGTTCGACACAAAATATTAGACTGTATGGGTGACTTTTCTCTGCTCGGAATACCCATATTGGGGCATGTCGTGTTAAACAAATCCGGTCATTCCTTCAACCACGCTTTTCTAAGAAAGTTCTTTGCTCAAAGGGAATCCTGGGAAACCCGTGTGATCGACGACACAACCCGACTCTCAGGCTTTCAAGCGAAATCGCTTGCCATTTAAGCTTGTATTCGCTATGAATAAATGGTCAAAAAGTATTGCATCGTTTACGTTTAGCAGTACGTTGGTTGAATATGGCACCACTGCGAAACATGAAAACCTGGGTGTTTCTTTTCTCTGTACTCCTCTTAATTCATCATAAATCGTTTGCCCAAGAAGCATCGGTTTCAAATATTATTGTCACAAATACCCGCGATGATCTCCTGGTTTATATGAAGGTTGAAGGGGCATTCAAAGAAAAGATGAAACAGGCTATTTTAAGTGGCGTTCCCACAACTTTCTCGTACTTGGTTCGGTTGAACAGGGTGCGGAATATGTGGGGGGATAAAAACATAGTAGATCTCAAGGTTATTCATACGATCAAGTACAATAACCTCAAGAAAGAATTTGTCGTGATACGGTCATGGGAAAATAAGAATCCGTTTGTCACGCAATCTTTTGATGAAGCACAAAAACAAATGGCTGAAATCGATGGATTGAAAGTAGTATCTTTAAACATGCTGGAAAAAGGACGGCGGTATCAACTGGGGGCCAAAGCAGAGCTTAATAAGTTGACCCTTCCGTTTTATTTACATTACGTACTATTTTTCGTTTCTCTTTGGGATTTTGAAACCGATTGGTATGAAGTTGATTTCATATATTAGTTCACTCGTTATAAAACGATGAAAACAAGACGAGCAAAAAGATCTTTCACATATTTGACGGAACAGGATCGGAAACGTCGAAAACGAGAAGGGATTATTTTTATCGCAGTTCTTGCGATCGTGGCCTTGATGACATTTGCCGAGACACGTCTCGTCCCTTTTGGATCGGAGTTTCCCATTTCCAACACCATCTTAATGTTCATTTTGATCAATGTGAATCTTCTGTTGGTCATTCTGTTGATTTTTCTTGTCGTTAGAAATCTGGTCAAACTGCTATATGATCGAAAACGCAAGGTCATGGGGGCAAAGCTCCGCACGAGACTGGTGGTGGCGTTTATTGCATTGACCCTCGTACCAGCTTCGGTCTTGTTTATTTTTGCGGTCAACTTTATTACAAAAAGTATCGGATCCTGGTTTAACATACCCGTGGAACAGGCCCTGGAACATTCGCTAAGCGTGGGGCAGCGGTTGTACACGACCGCAGAGGAGAATAATAGGTTATTTTTAGAAAAAATCGCCTATCACCTCCAGTCCAAAAAATTGTTGGTACCCCCCAAAAAAAAAGATCTTGCCCGTTACACCCAACAGACCCAAAAAAGCTTCGACTTTGACGCCATTGAGGTATATTCGGCAAAAACAAACCGCCTTTCCCTATCCTTGGGAACTGAGCTGAAGACGCCATCTGTGCCCATCGTGTCAAAGGAAAATCTTCAAAAGAAAATATTGCCGGGAAGTGTCCGGTCTTTTACCGTAAAAACCCAAGCAGGAGAACTGCTCAGAACCATCGGAACCATTCCTTTTGGGGTCACTCAGAAGAATGCCGCAGGGTATGTGGTGATAACCAATCTCATTCCCCAAGATTTAACCATGAGCATGAGTGCCATATCTCGAGGGATAGAAGAGTACCACCAGATCGAATTGTTGAAAAAACCGATACAGATGACTTATTACATCACGCTTTCCATCGTTGCGATGTTGGTGGTCTTTTGTGCCATCTGGTTTGGCTTTTACCTGGCAAAATCCATAACAATTCCGATCATGGAGCTTGCAGAGGGGACTCGAAGAGTGGCGGACGGTGACCTGAAGTTCAGTATTGCCCCGGTCGCAGATGATGAGATCGGCACGCTGGTCGATTCGTTTAATAAAATGACCCGCGATTTGCGCTCCGGGAGAGAACAACTGGAGCTGTCAGCAAAAAAACTTCGTGATCAGAATATCGAAATCGAGGCAAGGCGGAATTACATTGAAATCGTTTTAAAGAGCGTATCTGCGGGTGTTGTCACTTTGGATGGCAGCGGCATTGTTACAACCATAAATACATCAGCAGAAAAGATGTTGAACATAAAATCAGAGGATGTTCTCAAAAAAAGCTACAAAAAATTGCTGAAAGGTCAGCATCTCGACCTTGCCAATGAAATTATTGAATCTCTCAAGGGGCCGAAAGGCGGTACAGTGGAATTACCGCTGCGGTTGGTCATCGAAGGTCGGCCCCGAAGTTTCATGATTCACATCACCGCCCTTAAGGACGATGAGGGACGCTATCTGGGAACTGTGATGGTATTTGACGATCTCACAGATTTACAAAAGGCACAACGCACGGCTGCTTGGCGAGAAGTGGCACGAAGAATTGCTCATGAAGTAAAAAACCCGCTAACCCCCATAACACTTTCCGCCCAGCGGTTGAAACGAAAATTTTCTGATAAGCTCGACGAACCCGTTTTCGATGAATGTACGCAGATGATCATCGATCATGTAGAGTTAATTCGAAATCTTGTCAATGAGTTTTCAGCGTTTGCGAGATTTCCAGCTGCAAACCTTAAGCCGACCGCTCTGCCACCCATTATCGAAGAGACGATTGCATTATACAGAGAGGGGCATCAAGATATTCGTTTTAATATTCATGTGTCAGACGGTATTCCGATCCTTAATCTCGATCCCCAACAATTAAAGCAGGCTATTATCAATCTGCTGGACAATGCCATCGGTGCCATAAAGGATGAAGGCCAAATACAGATTATGCTGACCCACGATCCGATATTGAACAAAGTTCGCATCGAAGTGACCGACAACGGGATGGGGATTTCAGATGAAGATAAGACACGGCTATTTGAACCTTATTTTTCAACGAAACGAACGGGGATGGGGTTGGGTCTCACTATCGTCAACTCGATTATTGCCGATCACCACGGGATGATAAGTGTTCAGGACAACAAACCCCAAGGCGCAAAGTTTGTCATAGAATTGCCGGTATAGGGAGTATGGGATTGGGGATTTGAGGATTGAGGAATTATAGAAACGACTGGGAGCTATATTAAATTAATAGAATACCTTAACTTTAGCTCACTTATTTTCTAAGGAGGGGGAATGCGAACATGTTTCCTTCTATTTTAATTGTCGATGATGAACCGTCTATTTTGCAATCCCTTAGCGGTCTCTTATCGGATGAGGGATTCGACGTTATCACGGCCTCCAATGGATACGAAGCACTGAAAATTATCGACAAGGAATCGCCGGATCTCGTACTGCTTGATATTTGGATTCCTGGTATTGACGGCATCGAAACACTAAAAGAGATCAAAAAAAGTAATCCTTACGTACAGGTGGTTATCATTACAGGACATGGCACCATTGAAACCGCTGTAAAGGCAACCAAACTCGGCGCATTTGATTTTATCGAAAAGCCGTTATCGATCGATAAAGTCATTGTTGCGATAAACAATTCATTAAATTTTAGACGACTTGAAGAAGAGAACAGATATTTAAGGAAAAAGACCCTTGAAAAACATTCCATCACCGGAAACAGTCCGCCCATTGCAAGAATAAAAGAACAAATCGCTGTTGCTGCACCAACCGATGCGTGGATTCTGGTAACCGGAGAAAACGGAACCGGAAAGGAGTTGGTCGCTCGAACGATTCACCAACTGAGCCCTCGAGCCGATGAACCTCTGGTAGATGTGAACTGTGCGGCAATTCCCGAAGAACTTATTGAAAGTGAACTGTTCGGTCATGAGAAAGGCGCCTTTCATGGTGCCATTTTGAAAAAAAGAGGTAAGTTTGAACTGGCCAATAATGGAACTATTTTCTTCGATGAAATCGGAGATATGAGTTTAAGCAGCCAGGGTAAGATCCTTCGTGTCCTTCAAGAGCTGAAATATCAGCGGGTGGGGAGCAGCAGAACATTGACAATGAATGCCCGGGTTATTGCTGCCAGCAACAAAGACCTTGAAAACGAAATAGAAAAGGGAAACTTCAGAGAGGATCTTTATTATCGGTTGAATGTTATTCCCATCGAAATGCCAGTCTTAAGACATCGTGTTGAAGATATTCCGTTACTGATCCGAACGTTTTTGGACGAGACAGCCGAACAAAATCGAGAGAAACCAAAAGAAATGTCTCCTGACGCGATTCGACTATTGCAGAGATACACCTGGCCCGGTAACGTGCGGGAATTGAAAAACTTGGTTGAAAGACTCGCCATAATGGTGGCGGGCGATACGATCGATGTGTCAGGCATACCACCCACTTATAATCCGGATTTGGCGGAAGGTGTTGTTTGCAGTGAAGAGGGGCTTTTCACCATCAATGACTTAAAGCATGCCAAAACCGTTTTTGAAAAAGCATTCATCAAACGAAAACTCGAAGAAAACAATCATAATATTACACAAACGGCGAAGTCCATTGGTGTCGGTCGAAGCTATCTTCATAAAAAACTGAAGAGTGATTGAAGATCCAGGGATCAACGGCAAAGTGACGATACATCGACACTTTCAGCTTTGGGTTTCCTGTACTTCTGATTTTCAACAAAAGCCCGGCGGGACTCAGCACCGCCTCTGGCCGCCGAAACGGCCAGTTTAATCAGAAAAAGAAACTCCAGCATGACCAATGTCGAATGTCGATTGATCCGCCAAAGGTGGATCGAATTAAGGAATTCTTTCTATTATTTTTCGAAATCACTGAAATTCCAAGCACCAAAAAACAAATCCCAAATGAAAATCAATGACCAAAATACAAAAATTTCAGAAAACGGCTGATCGAAAGTGGGGTTACGAATTATCGGTGGTGAGTTGAAGGGAAAACGACTTTACGCTGCTCGCGGGGAGTTGATTCGCCCCACTGGAAATCGGCAAAGAGAAGCCATATTCAATATCCTTGCTTCCCGTGTACGTAAAACTTCGGTGCTGGATCTGTTCGCTGGAACGGGATCACTGGGGATCGAAGCACTCAGTCGAGGTGCCGGTTATTGTCTATTTATCGACAATCACAGAACTGCCGTTTCGATTCTGGAACAAAATATCCGATCTTGTAAGCTTGAAGAGAAGTCAGAAATTATTCGCTGGGACCTGCGTAACCGTATGGATTTTTTCAATACAACCTCGTCATTATTCGAACTGATCTTTATGGATCCTCCTTACAACAAGGATTATATATCGACGGCTTTGTATTATCTTCATCAGAGCGGCTGCCTGAAAGTCGGTGCGAATGTCATTGTGGAACACTCACACGCTGAATCCGTACCCGAAAAAGAAGCTGCCTATACCCTCATTGATCAAAGACGGTATGGGAAAACGCTTGTCTCCTTTTTATCATATATGGTATAAGTCCCCGAAATTTTAGTCACCAATATTAAAATGAAAAAGACTGTTACTCAAACGGTACACCGAACCGCCATTTATCCCGGCTCGTTTGACCCTGTTACCAATGGGCATCTCGATATTATCGAAAGGGGATTGAAACTATTTGATTCTATCGTCGTTGCCATATTGCACAATCCTGGTAAGGAAGCGCTTTTTACCGTAGAGGAACGAAAAGAGATGTTGGAAACAAGCCTCAAAAACTTCCCCAACGTTGAAGTGGACACCTTTGATGGGCTTTTAGTGAACTATGCAGCGAAGCGCAAGGCGCATGCAATATTAAGAGGCATGCGGGCGGTATCGGATTTTGAATACGAATTTCAGCTTGCTTTGATGAATCGCCGGCTAAATCGTGAAATCGAAACGGTTTTTCTTATGACGGGGCTTCGATGGATTTTTACCAGTTCTTCAATAATCAAAGAGGCTGCAGGATTCGGTGGGAATATCAACGGTATGGTACCGCCGGTTGTGAATGAAAAACTCAAAGAAAAATTCCGTCAAAAAAAATCGTATCCCTAGAGCCTGTTTCAAAACGTTTCAGTTTGTTCAAGGTCAAGGAAGCGGTCCGCCTTGGCGGATTAACCACAGGCATACATTGAGCATAACGAAATCTGAATATCCCTTGCTGGCATC
>JAHEHB010000263.1 GCA_024644775.1 Deltaproteobacteria bacterium | reverse complement strand
GGCGCCGAAGAGGACTGCAAATACCTCATCGCCTACTTTGAAATCCGATACATTGTCACCAACGGCATCGACCGTTCCAGCCACATCGCGCCCCAATATAACCGGAAGCTCTGAAGGAATAAGTCCTTTTCGCATCTTGTAATCGACAGGGTTAACAGAAATTGCTTGAATGCGAATGCAAACCTCATCTGCTTTCGGATCCGGCATTGGCCAATCTTTCCAATGGAAATGTTCTACACCTCCGAAGGCTTCCAGAACCACTGCTTTCATCAGGGTACCTCCAAAAAAAGGATCTAATTGTTCTAATCGGATATATCGGGAATTTCAGGTTTGATAACGCGACAGCCGATTCCACCCAGTTTTTCTTCAAGGCGGTGGTACATCTCATCATCTTCATATGTTCCCACAATCGTCCCGCCACTTCCAGCAAATTTTGCCGATGCGCCCGCCTGGCGAGCCGTTAGCACCATGCGACGGTTTTCCTCAGACACATTGAAAATATCGTCTCGAAGATCAAAATTTGCATCAATCAGCCCAGGCAATTTTTCTTTTTTTTCAGCGAGTAAACAATCATAAAACTGCTGAGCATATTCGGCAAACTGCTCCATGGCATCGACGACTTTATTGTCATGTTGTTCGAAAAGAACCCGCAAGTTCCGGTGGTAGCGTCCGGAAACCTCGGCCCTTGTCGGATCGTATGCAACATAAAGATTCGGCAGCAAAGACTTGTCTACGCGGGTATACTCCCCATACCCCTTGCGGGTAACGAGTTTCTCGTTAAAATTCATAAACATGACGCCATCGAAAACCTGGGCGACACGATCCTGAAGCCCTGCCTGTAAATTCAGTTCGTTTACCTCCGCATTCAAACACAAGGTCGCGATAATCTCCTGCGGAATATGCACATCAAAAAATTGCGTAAGCGCCCTGAACATCGCTGTACAAATGGCGCTGGAACCGGACATTCCCACCAATCGTGGTATATTTGATTCATAACGAACCGAAAAATTGCGATTCGTCAAATCGATGTTTTGTTCGCGGCAATACTCCACAAATACTTTGGTGGTTGCTTTCAAAAGCCGAACCCCCCCATAGTAGCCATAAAGAAATATTTCATCCATGAGTTGATCCCGGTCCTTGAAAATGGCTTCATCCTCAGGATTGGTCATAAACTGAATATCCGGGCTCTCCCACATGATGACCTTTGCTGAAAAATTGGTCATGGTAAAGGATAAGGTTTTCCCAAAATATCCATCCGATGGATTCCCAATGAGCCCAGCCCTCGCGTGGGAGATGGTTTCAAGTATCATATGGTGGTCTCCTATACGGGGAATGAATATAACTATTATTCTGCGTACCGCAGGGTGATAATGGACGGCAAAATATCTCAAAAGCGGATTACAAGTCAAGCCAAGATCTGAGTCCCCCTGGTTTTTGACTCTAATATTTTGGTAAAAATCGAAAACCTGGTCTTCGAGGCCAGGTAAGAGGTGATCGGCTCTGCCATAGATCAAATCTGTTAATGGTTTTCCGCCGAGGCGGATCAGGTTTCGGTAAATACCGAATCATGAGCACCAATTTGGTAGAAACTGAAGACCGACCCCGGTGAAATATTGTCCATCTCATGAGCGACTGCGACACAGCGGGTCGAATTCGGTTGCTGATCCGCCTGCGGCGGAACACCTGAAACCTTATCACTGCTGGTAAAGGTTACCATGCATATCACCCCTCCGGGTTGAACCAAAGCCGGGCCCTCTGGACCCTGATCTTTACTGACAATCCGGATTGTCCCCATCACACGCACCGCTTTGGATGCGTTCCAAGCGACCGTCGACAATGCTAAAATAGTACAAAAACCTGGACTGACTGAATCGATAGACCAGAATCTTCGCCGGCCCGTCATATGTTTCTCTTCGTGGGATTCCGCATTTATTGGCAACTTGGCGTTCATAATCTCCTATAACAACCAGCCCACGTCTGCATCGCACACTTGAGAAATCATCACCAAAGTTGGGTTGGGATAACGCAATACCGGCCCACAACAGCGCAGTAAACATCGTAAAACCAAACAAAAAAATCTTTTCCCCCATATTTATCACCATCAATTTTCGTATTTTCGATTCAAAGGCACCCATCCCTTTTTTGGGTCTCCGTTGATAATTTAAGTCCGTTTAAGACAAAATTCAAATGCCCTACTTTCCCGTTGCGGATTCCGTGGGTTTCTCCAAAAGATGCGGACACTTTTCCTTTATCTGGAATACGAGTTCCGGATCTAATTTGGCTTTATAAAGCGTTTTTACGGTGCACAATTGCTCAACCCCCGAACGCTTGGTCCACTCAGGATCTCGACCAAACAAGGCGCCTTTCCAAATATCTTTTTCTTCGGGAATCCTAAGATCAGTTCCCTGAAGGATGGCGCCGTCAATCCGGGCGCCACTCAAATCGGCGCCTCTGAGATCGGCGTCCGTTAGATTGACATTTGAGAGGACAGTCTCTCTTAAATCCGCATTCACCAGGTTAACACCGCTAAGCTCAGAGTCTGTGAGATTCGCCTTGCTCAGCTTGGCTTGATGTAGCTTGGCGTTCCGGAGGTTTGCTTTCCCAAGGTCAACGGAATCAAGGTGATCTTTCCAGCTTTCGAGCGTCTGTTTCAATAACTCGACGATATCATCGTACCGGGTATCTGCAGAATTTCGGACAGAACGAGTAATTGAAACAGGCTCAAAGAGAGCGGGTTCATAAGGACAGGTCATATTTTGCACTTTAGAAATTCTGTTGAGCGCGTTCTTTCGAATATTCGTCTCAGGAACAGACAGTTGGGTAAGTATTGAATTTGCCCGGTTTTCAATAATCAGAAGTCTATTCTCATATCTTTGAGAAACGAGGACAAATACAGCGATGTAGGTTACGACGATGCCTGCAATCCACATGAGAAACGTGGATGGACGCCGTCGTTTCGTTGAATCTTCAATGGGAGGGCGAATTTTTTCCCAAAAGAATCGCAATGTGGAAAAGTCCCATATGATCCATATAATAAAATGAAAGGGGCTCGTTATCATTTTCGATATAAAACTCATACAGCCTCCTTTATAAATACAGCCAATATATGGGTTGTTATAAATACGCGACTTGAATACTCGACAGGATTCCAGCAACCATGATACACAGGATGTTGGTTTTCAAAGAGCCTAAAATTCAAAATGATCTAAAGTGCTCCCGCAATCGGCGGGATTAAAGAGGCGCTGATGCGCTATCGTTTGAAGAAAAAAATTAGACAGTACCGATAAAAATGTTTCCGATTCGATTTAAAACAATTCTTTTTTACCCCCACCCAGCCTCCCCCGTCAAGGGGGAGGAGCTAAAACTTCCCTCCCCTGTCGAAGATCCGACTCTGGCGTGGGCGGGAGGGATTGAGGGAGGAGGACAAGGCGATTAAATTGACCTTACCTTTGTTTGGGTTATAGGACCATTCTTTTTCAGCTTAACGGTTGAAACCAATTCCTGAATCGATCGTCCCGGAAATTCGTGATATTGTCCATTAATTCCATGAGTTGTTTGGTAATCGGTCCCGGCGCCCCCAAAGTTCGATCTTCAAACCGTGCCACCGGGGAGACTTTGATTCCCGAGTGCGTGGTGAATATTTCATCTGCGCCAGAGAGTGTTTCTCGAGATATGGGCTCCTCTGCTGTGGGGATGCCGGCTGTTTGGGCTGCCTGCAGAATAGATAAGCGAGTGATACCGGAAAGAATACGGCCTAAAGGGGGTGTCTTAAGAATCCCATCTTCGATCAAAAACACCGATTCGATGGATCCTTCGGCCACAAAACCATCTGTTCCCAACAAAATACCGACATCATAGCCACGGTTGTTGGCATCCCTGCGCGCAAGATATCCGTTGAGGTAGTTGGAACATGCCTTCGCTCCGACAGGAACCGTTTCGGGGTGAATCTTACGCCATTTGGATAGGCAAGCGGATATCGGCACGGCCCCATCGAGCCCCAGTTCTTCGCTATCCGGTATGGCGAAAATCGCCATATCCAGTTTAGAATCCAAAACGAGCCGAATGATCGCCTCTTCACCCCAATAGGCGAGAATCTTTATCAGCCCACGGCCCATATGGTTCGCTTTGACCGTTTCGATCACCGCTTCGATGATCGTCTCATGGTTATAGGTCAGTTCCATCCCCAAAAGCGTGGCACTTCTTTCCAGCCGTTTGAGATGCTCATCGATTCGAAAGGCCATCGTACCGTTCGGGCCCACATGGGTTCCAAAAACCTCAAAAATCGCCGATCCTCGGGAAAATCCATGCGACAACAGCGGTACCGTCGCGTTCTCCCAAGGGATTAGCTTACCATTCATCCAGACTTTTCGCTCTTCAGACATGTCTACCTCCCTTAGTTTTCCCAGTAAATGCATTGCATGGGGCATTCAATCATGGCCTCTTCAATGCATTCTTTAGATCCGCCTTCCGGTTTGATCACTTCAGCCTTTTCGATCTCTTCATCAAGTTCAAAAACATCCGGACACAGATCGTGACAGCTACCGCAACCGATACACTCTTCTCTGTCTATGACGACTCTCTTGTTCATTTATGAATCTTCCCACTCCTTTCCGATAAATACTTTAAATTCGTTTTCATTTAACGTTGTAATGCCCAACCCTTGTGCTGTGTGGTATTTTGAACCCGGATCTTTGCCCACGACAACAAAATCTGTTTTTTTGCTCACAGAGGAGGTGACGCGCCCGCCCATACTTTCGATATGTATTCTGGCTTCATCTCTCGTAAAGGAGTCTAACCCACCAGTTAAAACAAACGTTTTCCCTGCAAGGGGTGTATTTTTTACTTCAACTCTGTCAGTCGGGAATTGTACACCCCCTGCTCTTAGTTTCTGTATGACTATCCGGTTCTTTGAGTTTTGGAAAAAGTTGGAAATGCTTTGTGCGACGATGGGGCCGATTTCATGGATCTGGATAAGACGTTCAATGGTTTGGCTCGCCAAATTCTCGATGGATTTAAACTGTTTTGCCAGGACACCGGCCAAATGGTACCCTACATTTCGGATACCCAGGGCATAGATTAAATTGGCTAAGCCGGGTCGTCTGCTTTTTTCGATGGCGTTTAGCATGTTTTCGGCCAATTTATCCCCCATACGTTCCATTTTCATCAAATCCTCTTTTTTTAGGAAATACAGATCCGCAGGATCTCGAATGAGGTGTTTATCGACCATCTGCTCTAAGAATTTGTGCCCAATGCCATCGATGTTCATTGCCCCTTTTGAGGCAAAATGCGCAAGATTCTCTTTTATCTGCGCCGGGCAGGCGATTCCTGTACATCGACGAATGGATTCTCCCTCGGGTCTTTCTGACTTGGAATCGCATACTGGGCATGTGTCCGGCATCGTAAATTTCCGTTCACCACCGGTTCTTTGAGAGGTAATGACGTTTACAACCTCAGGGATCACATCACCGGCTCTTTGGATAACAACTGTATCACCGATTCTGATATCCTTTTTATCAACCTCATCTTCATTGTGTAAACTCGCCCGGCTTACTTCCACACCGCCGACCCTGACAGGTTCCAATATTGCCACCGGGGTGAGTGCACCGGTTCTTCCCACACTCACGATGATATCCCGAATTTTAGTGTGTTCTTGTTGGGCTGGAAATTTCCAGGCCACCGCCCAGCGAGGGCTGCGAGACAGCTCTCCCAATTTACTTTGTATCGAAAAATCATTTACTTTGATGACGATTCCGTCGATTTCATAAGGCAGTTTATCCCGTTGTACCAACATCTTTTCGTGGTATTGTTTAACCTGCTCGACACTTTCGCATAACTCTGTGAACTCACTGATTTTAAACCCAAGTTGTTTAAGGTATTGGAGGCTGTCCCAATGGCTAGGGATCGATTCTCCCTCAATCCTTCCGGTTCCGTGGGCAAACATATTGAGCGGTCGTTTGGTGGTGACTTTTGGATCGAGTTGCCTTACCGAACCGGCGGCAGCGTTGCGAGGATTTGCAAAGAGGGGTTCTCCGGTTTTTTCTCTTTCTTTGTTCAATCTCGCAAAATCCGTTTTGGTCATGATAACCTCACCGCGAACCTCGATGAGCGGTGGGTTTGACTTTCCCAGCAATCTAAGTGGAATCGATCGAATCGTTCTTAAATTTAGTGTGACATCTTCTCCTATTATCCCGTCGCCTCTTGTAGAACCGAGTGTGTATCGACTGTTGCTGTAAACAACCTCAACCGCCAAACCATCGAATTTTGGTTCCACAGTATATCGGATTTTTTTTTCGCTTTCCCCTGATAAATCTAAAACCCTGCGGTGAAAATCTAAAAAATCGGCTTCGGATGTTACTTTATTTAAGCTCAGCATGGGAAGGCTGTGAGCGACTGTTTCAAATGCTTCCAGAGGACTGGCACCCACTCGCTGGGTGGGAGAGTCCGGTGTAATGAGTTCCGGATGTGTTTGCTCCAACTCAAGCAGCGTATCAAATAGTCGATCGTATTCCGCATCCGATATTTCCGGGTTATCCAGGATGTGATAACGGTAATTATGGTGGTCGATTTGTGCTCTTAATTTTTGGACGCGATCGATTGTCTTCTCGTCAGGCATCGTCATTATTTCATTTTCTTTAGTTGTTCCAATGACTCATCCGGCATTTTGAAGGAATGCTCCGATGCCGGAAACGCAACGTTTAGTACATCTTCTTTGTATTGATTCAACGCATCAAGGATTGTTTTTCGGATCTGGCAATATTGCTTTACAAATTTTGGAACAAATTTATCAAAAAGTCCAATCATATCATGTGTTACCAAAACCTGCCCGTCAACATCCGGCCCGGCACCGATTCCAATGACCGGAACACGAACCGCCTCAGAGACAAGTTTTCCCAGTGGGGCAGGTACGGCTTCCAAGATGATGGAAAACGCACCCGCATTTTCGAGGGCCTTTGCATCGTCGATAATGCGTTTTGCCGCAACGGTATCCCGCCCTTGCATTTTGAAGCCTCCCAAAGCACTGGCAGTCTGAGGCGTAAGTCCGATATGACCTTGCACCGGTATACCCGCTTTAACGATGGCTTCAACGGTGGGTTCGAAATCAACTCCGCCCTCAAGTTTCACCACATCACATCCGCCTTCCTTCATCAAACGGCCGGCATTATGGATCGCCTCCGGGATCGATGTGTTGTAACTCATAAAGGGCATATCGCCGACGACTATCGCGTTTTTACAACCACGCATCACCGCTTTGATATGATGGATCATATCTTCCATTGTGACTTCGACCGTGCCTTTCAATCCCATAACCACCATGCCCAACGAATCCCCTACCAGCACGATGTCCACTCCGGCTTCATCAGCCAACAGACCAAACGGATAATCGTAAGCGGTCATCATGACAAGCTTTCGACCATCTTCCTTCGCCTGTTGAACATCGAGGATCGTTACTTTTTTGCCACTCATTTTTATTACCTCCCTTTATCCCATTGCTTATTGCTGTATATCATCAAACAGGTGCGCACCAAGTGGTAAAAATTCCAAATCACAAGCACCAAATAACAAATAAATCTCAAATCCTATAGTTGTTTGGTTTCAGGTTTCGGGTGTCGGGTTTCGGGAGCAAGAATCGACAGATTTCAATCCTTA
>JAHEHB010000262.1 GCA_024644775.1 Deltaproteobacteria bacterium | reverse complement strand
TTCAAAATGTCGCCGGATCAGGGGCAACACATCGTATCGCGGATTGATCAATGCGATGTAGAGATTTCTGTCGATTTGAGAAAATCGCGTAAACCCTTTCATGCGGTGTACTTCACGACGGACCTTTTGACTGAGTCGCTCTATCTCGATGACAACCGTCGGGCTTGGCTTCCTGTGGTATTCGCCTTTTGCCGGTATGGAATGGCGAATATATCGAAAGATAAGAGTATCAACGCCTTTGCCCCCGGAAAGGTGTGCGAGATGGATCTGTTTGCTCCCGGCAGACCCCAGATACCGTTTCAATCCGCGCCAGACCCGATCAGATTTCACGGTGTCGGTGGCGATATCGATCTGCTGCTCGAACAATCCAACCTGGTATCCATTACGGCTGCGAATCTCATCCGGACTTATTCGATGATCATAGGCATAAAACACCGCCGACAGCAATCCATCGAAACTGCCGTCGGTCACGAGAACCAATGAAGACTTTCCGTTAGCCGGCACCGCAACCGATGTTGTCGGATAGGCTGAAAACCCTGTCGGCACCCGGAGTGCTTCCTCCCGTTGTGACCCCCGGTCTACCGGACGTCCCGGACAATCGATAAAAGGACCGGCGCGTTTTAGAACAACCCCTATCTGTTTGAGATGCTCGTAACGAATATTGCCCTGGTGACGGAGCCTTACGATCCGTTTGGCAGACTGCAGCCCGATTCCTGGTACTTTTAGAATTTTTTCGTAGTCGGCCGTGTTGATGTTGACCGGAAACAAATCCGGATGTTTCATAGCAAACGCCATTTTCGGATCGATTTCCTGATTGAGATTCGGTGACTCACGTTCGATAATATCATCAATCGCAAACCCATACAGCCTCATCAGCCAATCGGCCTGATAAAGACGGTTTTCTCGCACCAATGGCGGTTGCGAGATGTTCGGTAGCCGGGGATCGCTCGTGTTTAACGGGATAAAACCGGAATAGTAGACGCGCTTCAACGCCCGCTGTTTGTAAAGATCATCTGCCAGATGCAGGATGTCGTAATCCGATTCCGGGCTGGCGCCGATAAGCAGTTGGGTGCTTTGACCGCCCGGTGCAAAAACCGGTGTGCTTTTAAAGCGCTTTCGATCCTCGCGGGTTTCAATAATCATCTCGCGAATAATATCCATCGGTTGCAACACGGAGTCATGTGTCTTTTTTTCCGTAAGTCGCCTCAAGCTTTCGTCGGACGGAAGTTCTATATTTACGCTTAAACGGTCTGAATATTGGCCGGCTTCCAATACCAGCTCACGGCTGGTATAGGGCACACATTTCAAATGAACATATCCGTTGAATCCTAAGTTTCGAAGCTTTCGGACCACTTGAACCAGCTGCTCCATGGTATCATCCGGACTTTTGATGACACCAGAGCTCAAAAAGAGACCTTCGATGTAGTTTCTACGGTAAAAATTCAAGGTCAGCGCAACCAGCTCAGCAGGCGTGAATGCCGCCCGGGGGATGTCGTTGCCAAGGCGGTTGATACAATAGGCGCAATCGTAGACACAAAAATTGGTGTAAAGAACTTTCAGAAGTGACACGCAGCGTCCATCGTCGGTATAGGTGTGACAAATGCCCGAACGCGCTGCATTGCCCAATTGCTGACCAGCATTGGAGCGCCGACTCCCGCTCGAGGCACACGATGCATCGTATTTGGCAGCATCGGCCAATATGCTCAACTTCGTTTCTAAGTTCATCATCAATCTTGATAGACTCGTAAAAAGTCGAAAAAGGCCGTTTTCCGTCATTCCGGCGAAAGCCGGAATGACGAGTTTTGGGCTTTTTACGAAATCGTCAATCTTAATAGGGACAAGATACGCCATTTTCGGTCTTTTTTACAACATAAAACAGTCACAAAAACCGGATTTATAACGATGTGATGGGGCGAATAATAAAGCACGAAAGCGCCTTATTGAATTGACAAAAGATAACGGTGTATTAAATTGTTACCTTGGTTATTATGTGGTCAATTCGATCATAACATTTCGATATTTGACATATATTACAAGCGAAGAAGGAAAGTGGGGGCAATAAATTCTATCAACGGAGGTATGTTTTATGCCAAGTTTTGTAATTGCAGAAAAGTGTGATGGTTGCAAGGGTGGGGACAAAACAGCCTGTGAATATATTTGTCCAAATGACCTCATGGTTCTCGATCCGGTTTCCATGAAAGCCTACAACCAGGAAACGGATCAATGTTGGGAATGCTTCTCATGTGTAAAAATCTGTCCGACTCAGGCCATCGAGGTCAGAGGCTATGCGGATTTCGTTCCTCTGGGAAGCAGCATTATGCCCATGCTGGGAACCGAGGATGTCATGTGGACCTGTAAATTCAGAAACGGCAACATCAAGCGGTTCAAATTCCCCATTCGGACAACGCCCGAAGGATCAGCCAACGCGTATAAGGATCTGAAAGGAAAAGATCTTGACAGTGGTCTGCTCAGCACCGAGGAGGCCGATGGCAAATCGTTACCCAGGCCACTGGAAACCGTTTAAGACATACATGTCTTTTTTTCGAAATAATGGGAAGTCTAAACGACTTCCCTTTTTTATTATGCGTCAATAACAAAAAAAGGAGAGTCCAATGTTAAAGCTCGGTGAAAAGGGAGCGATTTTGCAGCGGGATAAGGAAACCTATGCGATTGCACCACACATTCCTGGAGGTGTCGTATCTCCGGAGTTGCTGCGTAAAATTGCCGATGTCGCTGAAAAATACGATGCCAAGACCCTTAAAATAACCGGCGCCACCCGAATCGCCATCGTCGGAATTAAGGAAGAACATATTGATGCTGTTTGGGAAGATCTTAAGCTTGGCAAGGGTGCTGCTGTCGGCCTGTGCATTCGTAGCATTAGAACCTGCCCCGGGAATACTTATTGCAGGTTGGGTCAGCAAGATGCCCTGGGAATGGGTTTAAAGCTCGACAAAATCTATCACGGGATGGAACTGCCCGGTAAATTCAAAATGGCGGTATCCGGATGCCACTTAAGTTGCTCGGAATCATGGGTGCGCGATATCGGTCTGATGGGGAAAAAAGAGGGTTGGACGATCACCATTGGAGGAAATGTCGGTGCGGAACCCCGCATCGGAAATGAACTCATTTCAGGCCTCGATGACGCAAGCGCCATAACTGCCATTTCTAACATTGTGAACTGCTACAAGCAAAACGCCAAAAAGGGGGAACGTATGGGGAAAATGATCGATCGAACAGGACTTGAACCCTTTAGAAAAGTGATGGAATAGTGTATTACATGGATCGATCGACTTCGTTTTTCTTCGAGTATTGATGATTTTCAATGTCTATCATCAAAGTAAAACAGTCAGATAAACGGCCTTTATCGACCAAGCCGTTGTTCTGATCCAGTTTGTTTTTATCAATTTATCTATGATAACGCCATCTTTTGCAGTGCCCAGTTTTCTATGAATCGGTACCTGCATCAAAAAAGTGGACAGCCAAACAACTCCGACCGTTACCATAGACAAAAAAACGGGTGAATGCGAGTCGGCCTTCAGCGCTAATGATACAAGTACAATTATTTCAAACGCCATCAAAGGAATGACAAAGAAACATATTCGAACTGCATACCATCGGTGATATTTTGGGAAATTTGCTTTTGGTATTTCCCGGAAGACCGGGTAGATGATTATCTGCACCAGCCAAATGAGTACCACCAGTCCCCAACTCACCGCTACATTCAACATCCCAATCGTTTCATAAGACATCGGTGGCGTGATTCTTTAGATCCTCTATCGAGACGTATCGAAGAGCGGCTTCATGGGTTGCCGACAATATTACCCGCGGTGCCACACCGGCATCCAGAGCTTCTTTCCAGCGAGATACGCACAAACACCATTTATCCCCGGGCTTCAATCCCGGAAATCCGGCCACTGGCGAAGGGGTACTCAGATCGTTTCCATGTTGCCGGGTATAGGATAGAAATTCTTGGGTTACCTGCGCACACACCACATGAGAGCCGAAGTCCTGTGGTCCGGTCTCGCATTTTCCGGTCCGGAAAAATCCGGTGTTGGGCCGATCGCAACATGTTTTCAACGTTTCGCCTAAAACGTTTTTAATGTCTTCCACCTTTTCTACTCCTTTGCATAAGCGGTTTAGGTATTTCTCCTGGGACAAACCGCTCACTTACTTTACTATAATTTAAGGCCAAAAGGTTAATAGGGTTAGTCCATATCATTTTTGCTCAAATTCTAACTCTTCTATTGTAACCTTTTGGCCGTTTCTATTGTAACGTTACTACCATATAGCCATCTGTCAATACATCACAGCAGGCCCTTATTTCTTAATGCGTGCACCACCAGGAAGGTATTCCATTCCGGTTGATCATCACCCCAGGAGCCGTCCGCGTTCTGAGTGGTTAAGAGCTTACGAAAGGCGTTCTCCAGCTGTTTATCGGCATCGGGTGAGTCCAGATGAGCTAAGGCATTTATCACTTGGTAAAAAGACAGTTGCTCACCCCAGCCACCTGACTCTTCCTGAAAAAATCGAAGCGATTTTACCGCATCGCTGACGATGGGTTCTTTTTGGAAAAAAGGATGTACCACAAGCGCACGAAAAAGATTACTCGCCGTACCCGGATCGTTCCAAAATACTTTCCGTTCTTCACGAATCGTTTCGTTATAAAGTGAAATCACCCGGGCATCTTCAGCACGACCGAATATGCTGGACAAAAACAACGTTGCCCCGATTTCAAGCATATTCATCCGGCTTGGGGTAAATGGCAAACCGCCCAATTGACTCCCTGTCACGCCGCTTATGTTCGAAACCGAACCTGTAACTTTATCATCATGATTTTTATTTAAGAGCCATTCCATGGCGGCATTTGTGCGTTCGTCCGGTTCCCTCACCGTTAGATGCAGACCGAACAACCGATGCACGGTCTCGATCGATGAATGATGCCGGGACCCGTCACGATCCTGCCCTGCATAAAGGTTGTGTACCGTCTCGTCGAAGTCGGATTTCCACGATTGTGTGCCCGCCTCTTCCAGCCATTTTTGCCGCGCATAAAGCCCTGCAGGCGTTTTACTGGATACAAAGATTCGATAAGGGTTATCTCTTAGCTTCATAGGACTCCGATCCATATTTAAAGGGCGATTCCGAATGAATCGCCCCTGTTTTACGATTAATAATTTTTAAACTTTTTCAAACCTCATTCACAATCATGACTATCTCTCCATCTCACTTGCTACGCCCATCGCTTCAAGTTTTAGAAATTGAGAGCGCCACACGTTATGTTCATTAGCGAACTCTTCGATATTTCGGTTCGTTAAGTGCGTTACCATCTCCATGTCCTCTACTGCGCGATCTTCCTGACCCATCTTGGTTAAAAGCGTTGCGCGGCTGTAGTACGCGGCCCCATATTCAGGGTCCAGCTCGATCGCTCGATCGAAATCCTCTTTAGCCAGATCGTTTTCGGCGAGCTTCTCCCTAGCCAATCCGCGCAAGTGGAAACCCTTCGAATAATCACCGTCCAGCTCGATCGCTTTGTCAAAGTCATCGATCGCTGCTTTGAGGTTGTTCAACCTCATGTATGCCGAACCTCGACTGGCGTACGCCAATTTTAAATCCGGATTGTTTTCGATAGCAGCGGTAAAAAGCCCCACACTATCTTCAAGGTTATTTCCGATGTATTCTGACATGGCACGTTTCAAAAATTCCATTGATTTTTTTTTATCAGCCATTGATTCCTCCTTATCATGTCCCAGTATGCAACCATTCTATCCAACAAGTTGTTTAGTTTTTGTCGAATTTATGTTTCGAAAATAAGTAGAAGATCAATCCGTGTCAAGAAATTAATCGAAAAGCATAAGATTTTCTTGGGACTTGACATTTGTTCAAAACGCTAAATTTTTAAGTGAAAAGGGTTTAAACGCGATGCTTTTTCAGTATCTTGTGAGTCCAAAGTTTGTTCGTCATGCCGGACTTGATCCCCGCTAAGAACGGGATCTTCGACCGGCATCCAGCAAATTTATCTTATTGAAAGCATTTCTGGATTCCGGCTTTCGCCGGAATGACTTGTGAAAAACAACAGCAGAGATGATATAAATGGGTTATGAGAACTTTGGACTGTGCAGTTAGTATAATAGGATATTAGAAATCAAAAACGGCAGTACAACAATAATCATTATCAAATTACCTTGAAGCAAATCGAAATGAACATCTTTAGAAGCAGAAAACGATTTATCGGGATCCTATGCATCGTTTCAATGCTTTACATCGGCGTCTGCGCTTACTTGTGGGTCTCGCAGAAACAGTTCATTTTTGAACCCACACGGAATATTACGAAAACTCCTGAAATCTACGATTTGACCTATGAAGACATTTACATTCCGATTTCAAATTCTGGATCCAACGGGAACGGTCGCACGGATCACGTTCATGGCTGGTGGATTCCCTCTAAAAACGGGAACGGTAAAGCATTGCTGTATCTCCACGGCAGTGCCTTTAACATCGGCGCCAATGTAAGGCATGCGCATCGGTTAAACCAAATGGGTTTTTCCGTGCTGTTGATCGACTATCGTGGATATGGGCTGAGCGACGGCATATACCCTTCGGAGAACACCGTTTATGCTGACGCGGAAGCAGCGTGGGATTACCTGATTCAGGATCAATCGTTTCGTCCGAAAGATATCGTCATTTATGGTCACTCACTGGGAGGGGCCGTCGGTATCCATCTAGCACTTGGCCATCCCGATGCTGGCGGTCTCATCGTAGAAAGCGCCTTTACCTCCATTGTGGATGTTGCCAAAAATCGAAACATTTATCGGATATTTCCCCTTCGCTGGATTGTAAACCAGAAATTCGACTCCATTGCCAAAATAAGCCGACTTCGCACACCGGTTTTGTTTATTCACGGTGTTAAGGACAAAGCAATCCCGACATACATGAGTCAGCAGCTGTACGATAATACCACGGCACCCAAACGCCTGTTGTTGGTACCGGACGGTGCACACAACAATAATGCAGGTATTGATGAGTTACGGTATATCCAAGCAGTGGCGGATTTTTTAGAATATGCCATGGACACGCCATCGATTGATGCAAGATGTTGCCGGAGAGAACTTGGGAAGGCTTAAGATAATCGAAATCAAATACGACACTCATAAAGATGCCGCCAACATCGTTAACCAATGGTTCGATGGAAAGGGCTGGCAGCCCTTTTACTTTCAGGCCCGAGTCTGGAAAACCTACCTTGAAGGTAAAAGCGGACTGATACACGCCGCAACCGGAATCGGGAAAACCTATGCGGTTTGGATGGCTCCCGTAATGGAGTGGCTTGCCGAGCACCGGTACCAATGGACCCCGAAAAAAGGGTCGAAACGTGCATCAAGCAAGCCACAGCGAAGAGAAGCCACGGATCCTTTCCAAATTCTTTGGTTGACGCCACTTCGAGCGTTGGCAAGAGACACACTCGAAGCCCTCATGAAGCCGTTGGATGGGCTTGGGATACCGTGGGCGGTCGAAATTCGAACCGGAGACACACCCGCTTGGTTACGGACAAAACAGCGAAAACGGTTGCCAACCGGCCTCATAACCACTCCAGAAAGCTTATCCATCCTATTGTCGTATCCAAATTCGCAAAAACAGTTTCTCAATTTGCGCGCCATCGTTGTCGACGAGTG
>JAHEHB010000261.1 GCA_024644775.1 Deltaproteobacteria bacterium | reverse complement strand
GTCTGAAGCGAAGCGATGCTAGATACTGAATGTTGGAGGAATAACCCACTCGGCATTTTTTTAAGAAACGGAACCATTGCTTGCGGGTTATGTTTCAGCCCCGAGCAGTTTTTGTCCATCCAGTCTACCCAGGGTGATCTTTAGGGATTCGTCATTTTTAGCAGCAACCCGGATCCAGTTTTTGATTTCTGCAGCTAACAACTCCTCACCCACGCCTTTCCGACCATGGTAGCCTCCGATGCGGTGGTCCATGTTACCTGAGTTAATGTAGGTCCATAACTGATTTTTTTGTGATACGATTCCTGTGTGCCCACGGGTCCGTGTGGAGAAGGAAAGAATAAAGCCTTTCTTGAGAAGGGGTTCCATTTCCTCATAGATTTTGGTCGCCTGGATTTCCGAGTCCTGAATTCTCGGTATCGATTTAAAATAAACTTGAGTCCCGGAAGCTTTGACGAGACCTTCGCCATTCAAATAAGCATTTTTAGGCAACCCCTTCGCCACGGCCATTTTCACAAGCTGATTTTGGAGTCCACCACTACCTTTATAATTGATTCCCATTTTGTCTAGACTTCGGACAACAAGCTCGAAACAATCAATCTCTTCATACGAGCTTCCAACAAAATGTTCTACGGATTTGACCAAGTCGTTAGAAAAGGGATCTGTCTTTTTAGATATTACTTGCGGTACCTTTAATACCGACGGTATGGTATCTTGAGCAACGAACGGGGTATCCTGTTTACTGATTCCCCTATCCCAGACGATTTCGAGTGTCTCCGGATTCAAATAGACGTTGGTTCCTTCAATCATCTTGGTGAATGGTTTATTCTGATTAATCTTTGATTGAATGATTTGATAGGTGTTTTGTTTATAGTCCGAATGTTTTCTCAGAAGATGGGAGACCGAGGGGCTGTTTCGGGAAATCATACCTAACGTTATGAGTCCGGACACCGCTTTGGATTTACTGTCAGATTTCTCTTCCGCACCGGTATGTATAACTGAATTGTCCGATTCTTTTATCTGTTTTGCCGTATTACGGAATCCATCTTGGCGCCAGACGATTTCCCGGGTTTCAGCATTCAGATAGACATCGGTTCCCGACAGCATTTCGGTATACGGTTTGTCCCTGTTTTGTTCTGAGTGAATGATGCTCCAGATGTCCTTTCGGTAGGCAGGGTGTCTGACCAAGAGATTCGAAACCGTGGGGATCCTGTCCGTAATCTTACCCAAATACAAAAAATGGGAATTTTCTGCCGATGGGTCACTTTTTCTTTGGGATTTCTCCGAAATCGGATCCACTTTTGAATCGTTAGTTGACACTCGTTCATCGAGCAGTTTTGAAAAATAGGCCTTTCCATTTTGCCATTGCGCGACGGAATTTTCTTTAACCAACGGTTGTCTACCCACCGAACCAATCTTCATACGCCCTCCTCGACCGTCGCTTGATTAAAACGCCCGACGGACGCTAAACGCACTGTGATCTTCAGGATACCACGATTTTGGAGTCGAATATAAGACTGAAATCTGTGCATTCTTCTCTATCTATTTAAAACCAATTGAGTCAATCTTATGATCATTATTGCAAAATATGTTTTGCAAATTCCGCGCCATTTGATAATATTTCGCCCGCATTTACGAATGTTTGACTTCCCGAAATGCCGTTATTTTCCACCTGCTTTACATCATTCATGGATATGAGAAAGTCTGGCGGAAAAGATGCACGCACATTCGAGAAGCCACTGCAAATAATTCCATAAAAGCCATTTAAAATTTTACGATATCCGGTTATTTTGATAAGCGAAATGAAAATTGAGAGTCAGAGCTATAAATATTCCTTTGACATATGATGGAGATTGAATCAATAGCTAAGAAAAATATTTTATCAAACCTACTTTTTGTCGTTAGATTTGACCTTGAGGTAGTTTTTTTGTTAAATACTTCAGAAAATGTAGATGTTTGAGATTTCGTGTATAAATAAATAAGAAAATTCCAATACTACAGATTTAGTTAATTGGTTGATTAGTTGACTGGTTAAGTGGTTGCAAATATAGATCTATCCTATTATTTACAACATCTGAAGTACGCTATAAAGTAGCTGACTAAAATATCAAAGTAAGGAGTTGCAGCATGATTCAAAAAAAAGAGGGTATTGACCGTAGAAAACATGAACGATTTAAAATAATAAACGCTGCATTTGCCACGGTAGGCGCACCCTCGTCTCAAAAATGTATGATTTTAGATATAAGTAATAGTGGGCTTGCCTTCCGTCATTTTAAAAATACAAAGAACATCAAGGAAGTCGATGCAAATGACGCAAACATACTGGAAATATCCGTTACCGGTGAAGACATTTATTTAAGCAAGATACCCTTTAAGACGGTTTATGATGCAGAAATCAAAACTGAAATGCCGTTGGACAAAATAAAAACCCGACGACGTGGTATAAAGTTTGGAAGGCTCACCCCTCAGCAGAGATCTCAATTAGAAAATATTATCCAGAAACATACGACAACGATGGCAGAAACCTATATCTCCGAAAGGTTTTGAATAAAAGGGCTTTTTATTCGATGGTTGGTCTTAAAGAAAATGTTCATAGCAATCTCAATTCAATACCCTGAATGCCCAAGGCACCATCACAAATAATTTCAGAAAAAACACAACTTAAAACACTGTTTACTTGTCAGGAAGGATAAAATCTGTTTTACTAAGGGTTAGAAGCAATAAATGTTATAAAAAGTGATCATTAACTCTATGAGGAGGAAACAATGAAGCAGCTAGAACAGGATCTGAATTCCGTATTGAAATCACTAAAAGCACTGACACAGAAAGTTGAAAAAATGCAATCTAAGGTCCAAGGCGTTAAAAAACCGCAAGCACCTAAAATTGCAAAGACAAGAAAAACCATTTCCAAAAAACCGGCAATAGAGAAAACTGCGTATGCCACAATGCTTGAAATCATCAACAAAAGAAAAAAAGGGATCACTGTAGAACAACTAATGGACAGGACGGGGTTTAATAAAAAGAAAATCGCAAATCTCATCTTCAAAGCCCGCAAACAGGGAAAAATAAAGAGTGAGGAACGAGGGATTTATCTGCAGGCTTGATCCCCATCACTATTATAGGCACATAAAGAACGCGTGAACCGCCTGATTCTATCTTCGGAAAGAATTACAGTGGTTACTTGAGTTATAAGTGAAGCCACCGATCGCCCAAAGACGGTGGCTTCCGACTTTGATGCAGGTAGGACCCGTGGCGTTTAGTGGATTACCCACCAGGCGGGATTCAGGTTTCAGTGCTCAGTTAAGTCTCCACGCTCGTCTGAGAAACCTGGTAAATTCCCAAATCGGATCACCGGTAGAAATAACCTCAAGGCGAGAAGGCCAGGAAGCCTGGAGGCTATAAGGCTTTCCAACCCCTGGCCTTTTCGCCTCCAAGCATTCCAGCGTCCAAGCTTTCTCGCTTCCTAGCTCGTCTAAGAAACCTCGTTTCTTATTGCGATGAATCCAGCTCCGCTGGCGGCGGTGCTGAACACTGAAACCCGAACACTGAAATCTCCGCCTAAAGGCGAGGGTTTCTCTCCCATTTCCGAGTGGGACAATAACTTCAAGACCGATTTCCACAAGCAAAAGACTTCAGATTTCCAATTTCTGTCTTCTGTTCTCTGTCTTCAGTCTTCTGTCATCTGTCCTCTCGTATGAAACGCCGTAAAGCCAAAGTCTCTTTGTCGATCTCCTATCTGTCGTCCGATATCAGCAACTTTGGCTCGTAACCATCTTAATGGGCACTCTTTTCCGTTGTAACCCATTTGCCGAACACCGGATATTGACTGCAGATAAACTCCAGGTATGCCGGCCGACCATTGATATTTTCGTCCCAAGCCCGCTTTAGCGCGGGTATGATCTCTGATGGCGTTGTCACGTCCTCCGCATAATAGCCCATTTTCTTGATGGATTCCGAGACGTCTACGACGGAATGATCCAGCACCTCACAGGTATAAGGGTCATGTCCATCGCCCCAGAAACCTGGGCCATAACCGGCAAAACTGCCGTTATTGATGTGTATCGTGGTAACCCCGATGTTATAGCGTACCAGAGATTCGAAATTTCCCATCATGTAACTGACGCCTGCATCGCCCGTTATATTCACGCACTGTCGCTGCGGGTAGGCAAGTTTTGCTGCCATGGCAGCAGCAAGACCGAATCCCAGAGTGGAGACGTTTCCCCATCCTGAAAAACCATGAGCAATAACGGCCTCGTAAACAGTGCTGATCTGGTCACGGGTGTTACCGGAATCGTGAGTGACAAAGGAATTGTTCGGGTCGAGGGTCTTCATAAGGTCACCGTAAACTCGATACGGATTGATGGGCACGTCGTTGGATTCCATTGCAGGTCGGTACTTTTCCATGAAATCCCGCTTTACCGCCTTGATCTCATCCAGAATGCCCTGATCCTTCTTTACACCACCACTTGTCCGGGATGACAGTTCATCGATAAAAGCCTGCAACGTAAACTTAGCATCTCCAATGACTGCGCAGTCTGCCTTATAGTTTCTGTTGATATCCAGCTCATCAACTGTGCACTGGACGATCGTCTTTTCTTTGGCATCGGGGATGGCATGGCTGAAGCGTCCGGGTGATAGGCTGGAACCAATGGCAAACAACAGGTCGCACTTACGAAGGAAATGCTCCGCCAACTCGCCACGAACGCCCACCGACAGTGAGTGGTTCTCCGGAAAGGCGCTCTTGGCCTTTAATGTGGTAAGGACAGGAACCTGTGCTAATTCGACAAACTGTAAAAGTTCATCGGTTGCGTCAGCATAAAATACACCTTCGCCCACATAAAGCAGTGGATTTTTCGCTGACAACAGTGCCCCAATCGCGGCTTTCACATCATCCGGGTCGGGCGCCCATCTCCACCCTTTAACCGGCGCATAGGGAAATGCTTCTTCCTCGTAACTCCCCAGTCCCCGTGGCAAAGTAATTAGTACCGGACCACGGCGTCCCGTTCGCAAGTAAGTAAACGCCCGCTGCATGAACTCAGGCACACGCTGGGGTTGGTCGATGTGCCCGATCCACTTGGTAATCGCCTTAAAACCCAGGGTGATATCGTAATGGGTGTTTCCGGAGGCACCCAGAGGTACACCATCGGCGATGCAGAGCACAGGGGATGAATCCTCAAACGCCTGGGCCAACGCGCCGTAGGCCATTTGAAGACCCGCAGCGTTAACCCCACCCATGACAGTGCACACACCAACTTTTTTCCCATCCGTAAAACGCGAGAACGCATCGGCGACCGCTACCGCGTATCTTTCGTCACGCATCATTAACACGGGTAGATCCTCTTCACCCAGCGCATTGTTAACATTACAAACCGGGAAAGTCGATACCCAGGGAACGCCTTCTGCCTTCAGGATTCGTGCAAGTCCGTTTGCTGCCTTCACTTCCATTTTTTTATCTCCTTTTCTTTACTGGGAACTATTTCAATTTAAAGAATTACGCTGCTATTAGCAATGAAAACTTTGTAGTGGATTTATGATAGCGCATATTCCACCCAAAACCGATTTGGCACGCGAGAACTTGCCGTCTGTGTGCCGGTTGCCGAGCGCTACTCGAAACGAGGAAAACGAAGTGCCGATCGCTCAATGTGTCGCTCCATATTTTGCCATACTGGTTCTATTATTTATACCGTTTTTTTCAGGATAGGAATTTGAATTTTTGGACATTAGCTTTTTGCCACCGCTGCGAGACGCTGGATAATACCAGCCATAAGCAACGTTCTGGGAATAAGGCTATTGACTTCGATCCGCTCGCTTTCAGAACAGCCATCATAACACATGGGCCCCATTCCATCGAGTGTGGCGACACCCAGCGCCGCGGTAAAACACCCGTCGGAACCGCCGAGTTTCTCGATGGGATGCACGTTCATACCCATCTCCTGACCCACCGCTTTCGCAATTTCAAGGAATTCCTCGGTATTCGGATTCGGCTCCATGGGCGGCCGAGTGAGTTTTCCCTTTAATTTAATTTGAATGCCCGGAAGAAACGGAGTTTCGGCAACTTCGCGAACACGCTTTTCGACACTTTCCATTTCCGACACGTTTTGCACGCGCACATCGATATCGGCTTTAGCCTCGGGGGCACTTACCTGCCGTGATGTCCCTGCTTTGACAAGGTTCACCGAAACCTTCACGCCGCGCACCGGATCGCTAAGACCCTCCAATGCCAGGATTTTCATAGCGAGTTCCCTGCAGGCATTCACCCCGAGTTTGTTTTTATCCAGTACATGAGCCGATCGGCCCAAGATTGTCAAATAGAATGCACCGACTCCCCAGCGCCTGACGGTAACACCATCCGGATCGGTGGTGGGTTCTGTAACCAGCGTCCAGGTGGAGCGATTAGCGATATCCTCGATGTAAGGACGCCCAAGAACACTGCCGACCTCTTCGTCTCCCGTCAAAAAAACCGATATCGGTGGAGTTTCCCTGTCCAGCGCTTGCAGGGCCTTTAACGCATAAATCATTTGCACGATGCCGCCTTTCATGTCTCCAACACCCGGACCGTAGGCATAATCACCATCGATTCGGAAAGGGCGGGTCGCTGCGGTTCCCGCCGGGCACACCGTATCGAGGTGACTCGAGAGAAACAACCGTTTTTCCCCCCTTCCAGGTCTTTCTGCGCTCACATGATTTCCCCAGCCTTTCTCTTCGATAGTCTTCGTCTGGAAACCGAGAGATCGAAGTGCTTCAGCCAGGATCTCTCCACATTCGTTGATCCCTTCTATGCAGTAAGTTCCCGAGTCGATGTTCACGAGTTGTTCCAACAAGCCCAGCATTTCCTGTTGCTTCCCCACTAGATATTCTCGAATTTTTTCCATTTCTACGTCCTCCAGGGTTTCGAACCAAATCTGGATAACCGGTAATACCCGTTATCAGGGGTTCAAGTTAATTATTGAAGTTTTTCACCGACGATCAAACCGGCTAAAAGAAATACCACCGCATAACTCACCACAGCCCCTATGCCGTCTGAATTTAGATACGAATCGTTTCTCCATGAGTAGTCGTCTCCTTTTTCTTTCTTTTTGGCGCCCCGTAGCGCTTTTGCAATAATTCGCTTCCCGGCCGCGACACGGTGTTTTCCTCGGCACATCGTGTTAATGTCGCTTAATGAAATCTTCACGAGGTTTCGCACTTATTGCCGTCGTGGTGGCCGAAAAATCGGTTTTATGGCACCCAACCCCTCAAGCGATATATGGCATGCAATCGAATGATCCGCCGATGGTTTACGCATCGGCGGCGTTACGGTTTCACAAATTTTCCCGATCTTTCGGGGACAACGATGGTTGAATCGACACCCCACGATGGTTTCAGTGCTGGCCAGCACATCCCCTCGAAGCCGGATTCGCATGGATTGTTCGTCTTTTCCATATACCACCGGAATCGCCGATAACAGCGCTTCCGTGTAAGGGTGATAGGGGGGGTAAAGCACCTGGTCGATCGGCCCTTGCTCCAAAATAGCACCGCGATACATGACCGCCGCTCGGTCGGCAATATGCGAAATAACCGACAAATCGTGAGAAATGAATAGATAGGCTACATGAAGTTGTTCACGCAGCTCGGACAAGAGATTCAGGATCGAGGCCTGAACCGATACATCGAGTGCAGAAACAGCTTCATCG
>JAHEHB010000621.1 GCA_024644775.1 Deltaproteobacteria bacterium | reverse complement strand
CCGCCGGGCTTTTGTGCGAAGTCGCACTTATAAAGGGAAGGAGGATCAGAAGAATAGTCCCACCGATAGGTATCACAAGACTTCCGATAATTTCCATTCGGCCCGAGAAAAACGTTAATAACTGAAACAGCCACATGTAATACCACTCCGGCCTTGGGAGATAATCCGGGTCGATGGTGCCGGCGACCTCTTCTTTGGGGATATTCGCAAAGATGGCGAGCGCTAAGATGACCAAAAAAACAACGGCAAATGCAATGGATGCCCTGGCCAAATGTTCTGGAAAGAAGTGGTAGGAGGATTGCTTTTGGGATACCTCAGTGGATTTCGTTCCGGAATCGTGTTCACTGATTCCGTGAATACGAACAAGATAAACATGAACACCGATGCTCATGGCAGTGAGCGCGGGCAGTATCAAGGTGTGAATCGCATAAAAACGGGTGAGGGTGAGTCCCGATACCGTATCGCCCGCCAACAAAATTCGAGTGATCAATTTGCCAAGGATGGGGATGTCTCGTGGGATATTTGTCCCTACTACCGTCGCCCAGTAGGCTTTCTGATCCCACGGAAGGAGATACCCGGTAAAGCCGAATCCCAGCGTTAATAGAAATAGACATACGCCGATAATCCAAGTAAATTCTCGAGGCTGTTTAAACGCCCCGTAAAAGAAGCTGACCGACATATGAGTAAAAACCAGAACCACCATGGCACTTGCACCCCAATGATGGATTCCCCGAAGAATCCCACCCAGGAAAACGTCTCCCATGATATAGTCTATTGCCCGATACGCATGGTCCGGGGACGGATTATAATACATAGCCAGAAACATACCGGTGGCTGCCTCTACAATAAAAAGCAACACCAGCACACTGCCAAGCGTCACCGTCCAGCTTAAGTTTTCTGGAAGCGGTTTTTCCATAAAAGGCTTTAGATATTGAGGCCAGCCGAAGCGGTCGCTTAGAAACCCTCTTATTCGAGACACCTTAAGCCACCTCCACAAACAGTGTTCCATTTTTTACCGTAAAGGCATATGTGTCCAGCGGCCGCGGTGGGGGGCCGGCATTTACGCTGCCATCCAGATTAAAGGCACCGCCATGGCACGCACAGAGAAAGAGTTGTTTCCCTTCATCCCAACGAACAGTGCAACCCAGATGCGTGCATCGACTATTGTAGATCGTCGGTTGATACTCGTCTCGTCCGCGGATTATCAGGACAGAAGCGACTTTTTCGGTTTTGTAGAAGCCATCCTTCACTTGATACCGGATGTTTACCGTCGTGACTTTTCCCGGTTTGAATGCATGCATATCTCCGACGCGAATCCACTGATGTGAAGATTTTCGCATGGCGGGACCGATGGCGGCCGATGCCAGCACACCGCCGACCACTGCAGCAGTCGCTGTCCCCAGACCATAGGTGATATGTTTCAAAAACTGTCTTCGTGAGGGCTCTTCAACCGTTTCAACTTCCGGAATTCCTTCTGGTTCTTTTTCTATTGTCCGGCTTTTTTTGTCTTTTCGCCGAAATACATCCAGGCAGGCTTGTTTTTGTATGCCTTTGATAGCACGGGTCGGGCTGATTTCCTTTGGACAGATCTCAGTACAATTGAGTTCCGTTCGGCACTGATAACAACCATCCAGTACCCGAGCCATTCTTTGCTCTTTAAGCGCATCACGACTGTCGGCTAATAACGTAAAGGCTCTGTTTAGGGCCGCCGGTCCGCAGTATGCATCGTGATTGTTCACCATACTGCAGCTTGATACACAACAACCACATGCGATACATTCGGTGGAAAGGCCGATATCCTGCCGCTCCTTGGAATCCGGGCGAATGATGGCGGGCTCATCGGTATCCTGTACCGGTTCAAAAAAGGGTAGGGCTTCCTTGTATTTTTTGAAAAAGGGATCCATGTCCACGACAAGATCTTTCACAATCGGGAAATGATTCAACGGTCGTATGGTAATCTCCTTTTCCGTCAAATCACCGACAACCGTTTTGCAGGCCAATCGTTCCCGGCCATTGATAACCATTCCGCAGGAGCCACACATGCTGACCCGACAGGCATATCGAAACGCCAGGGATGGGTCCTGTTCTATCTGAATTTTCAAAAGAACATCAAGAATCGTGGTTAGTTGCTCGTTTTCGATCTCTACTTCAAACCGGTCGTAGTGTCCTTCCACTCCCCTGGAGGGATCATATCGAAATACCTGCACATTCATTTTTTCCCCAACGCTTTCGCTCATAAATGATCCTCAGTATCTTTGATACCACCATTAATATTCGTGTGTGGACCTCATCAATCGGTAACTGGGTTGAAATCGCCAATCGCGAATCGTAAATCGAAAATCAGTAAATTCCGGTCCAAATAATTACCAGCATCAAAACGC
>JAHEHB010000620.1 GCA_024644775.1 Deltaproteobacteria bacterium | reverse complement strand
CGAGCCATCCGCCCGACTTCGACACAGCATTCCAAAAGGGGCTTATAAATCTGGACGGAAAGTGATTCAAACGCTTCATCCATCGGATCTTGTTCCTTGAAACAGAGATGAAAATAGGGGTTTTCTGACTCACCTCGTCTAAAATCCGTTCCGGCCCACCGTTTTCGCGCACTATTCAGGGAGGTAGTTTTCGGCTTTTTTCTGATTAAGAGATTTTGTGCGTATTCTAAAGAAGATTCAGGTAAAAAATGAAGTGGCTTACATAATCCTTCCCAATAAAGATCTATCAGATTTTCTAAAATCTCCGTGCTATTTTCAACGGTTGAATAAAGCCATATGGAATTTTTACCGATCGCATAGCTTTGCTTTGGGTACGTATTATTGTCCGATAGACAAAGAACAAGATGATAAATCCAAGTCGTTAAGAGATCTTTTGCTCTGGTGTTTGCGTAACGAACACGAATAAGCCCGTCTGAATAGAGATGATTTAGTTGGGCGTGAAGGGTAAATTCAGAAATGTTTTGAGTCACCTCAACAGATTCAGGTGGTTGTTCACCGGTGTAACCTTCGATGCGTTTTACAAAGTCTTCTACATCCAAACTCATGTCATCGTATAGTACTTCACCGATCGTTCCGTGGGGAAGGTTTCCGGCCGCCCGATATATGGGGAAAAGATTTTTTAGATCATATCCGGCAAGCTTGCGTTCTACCAGATCCTGGCCGATGGTGTAGCGTTGGAGTGCATCTAGTCTAAAATTCTCTCGCGTTGCAATGGCTGGCGCTTGTTCTTCCAAATAAATCCCCAGGCGATCCTGAAGCAAAAATTTTGTTGGATGTGCAAAAAAGGCCGCCAATCGGTCCAATTCAATCTGTTTGTACACCTCCGGAGGTGTTGAAAGCCCCGTTGAAATAAACGGAGAAGGATCTTTTGGGTCAAGCAGACTGCTTGCCGCAAGCATGTTTTCTTCTGAGTAACTAAACAATTCGCAGTCATCTCCCTCATAGTATTCAGGAGAAAACGCTTGAAGTCGATGCTGTGTCACAAGATCCGCTTCCTTGAATCCATATCCCTCTGCAATATAGTCCAATAACTCGCTGACGAGTACCGATGGTGGTATTCGAGAATTATCCTGGATGCTCTGTCCGATATAGCTGATGTAAAGCGTTTTCCGTGCCGATACGATTGCTTCCAAAAACAAATACCGATCGTCGTTTCTCCGGGTTCGATCTCCCCGCTTGGGATACTTGGCAATAAAATCAAATCCGACATGTCGGGCCTCACGGGGAAATGCATTGGTATTCATGCCGACCAGGCAAATGACCTCAAACGGAACGCTTCGCATGGGAAGCATCGCACAGAATGTGACGCCTCCTGTAATAAATCCGATACCGAATCCTTTACTTTCAAAACGGTGCCTTAGATAAGACCGAATCACCTCGAACGATACCGTTTGATTGAAACTGGAGATCTCTTCATTCTGGGATAGTTCATCCAATAGACTTCGAATCACTCGGATTTCCCGCTCGGTTTCCTCGTTTACAAGAAAAAATCGATCAATTACGGCATGAAGCGTCATGGCCCAGTGGTGTAACGTCTCATTTTTATTTAAGCCATCAATGGTATGAAATAATCGATCGATAAATTCCAAAAACCGTCCCAAAACGATTCCGTCCCCACCCTCCACGTGATCGTATGGCAGGATGTTTGCAAACATTTTACGGTCGTACCCGGGCAGGGCATACCCCAACAGGAGTCTTTGGATAGCGTGCTGCCAGGTATTTTCAGGGTAACCCGGAAGACCCAGGTCCGCGCGGCTTTTCGCATCCACACCCCATCGAATCCCCGTGTCTCGAACCCAGTGTTCGATTAATTCAAGATCCTGTTCTGAAATCTCGAATTTTTCACGAATTTCGGAAAACTCCATCAGGGCCACAACTCTGGCCGCTTCAAATCGACTGTTTCTTAAATCGAGTAAGGACAAAAACGCATCGATCACACGGCTTTCTTTCTGAACGCTCCGATCCGCAATACTGAAGGGGATCCGTTTCGAAGGGTCTGTTTGAGCTCCAAATACAGCTTGAACAAACGGCGCATACCGTTCAATATCCGGTGTCATTACGATGATGTCTTTCGGTAGCAAGGTCGGCGCATCTTCAAACAATGCCAGAAGATGATCATATAATATTTCAGCTTCCCGCATGGGGCTGTGACAGGAATGAATCTGAATACTGGTATCCGTTTTGCCAGATAAAAGACCAGATAAAAGATCCGATGAAATACAATTCTGACGCACATCCGAGTAGCGTTAATATAATCAAGGATATAGAAAGATCGAATAATTTTTTTATCGCAAAAAAGGTATAGACACGCAAGCGACAAATTG
>JAHEHB010000619.1 GCA_024644775.1 Deltaproteobacteria bacterium | reverse complement strand
AACCAAAAAGCTTGCGGCCGGGCGGTTTTCTCGTACTCTCGGATCTCTGCTTGAAAACGGGGTTTCCATGCTACTGGCACTGGGAATCGTGAAAAATATCGTGGGCAATGTGCTGGTATCTCACGCGGTTGAGGCGGCAGCCCAAGACATTGCCAAGGGACAGGATCTTGCAACAGCGCTCGGGACTTTTGACGTGTTTCCAAACCTTTGCGTTCAGATGATTCAAGTAGGGGAACAAAGCGGTGAGTTAGAGCCTATGCTCCATAAGATAGCCGATGTTTACGAAAAGGAGGTGGAATCGAGCATCATGCGGATGACAGCTTTGCTGGAACCGGTAATGATCTTGGTTATGGGTGTGCTGGTGGGGTTTATCGTGCTTTCCATCTGCTTGCCTATTTTTGAAATGAACCAGTTGGTTCGGTAGCATAGGGGTTCAACTAGCCGGCGCTATTTTACCCGAAATTCTATTGTCATGCGCTTTTTGCCCTTGAGGACAATAACCGAATTTTGTTGAATGTCGGCGATGGTGAGTTCCTCAAAAGTATCTCCTTCCCTCAGAATTTGCTCGTTTATGACCGTGATGCGATGCTGGGGATCTTCAGACCATGCAATGGCCTGCACCTTTATGCGATCGTCATTTAAAGTTTTCGCCTTTTCGGGTAAGGTCGTCGTCGACTCCGGCTTATTGGGACGACGCGATCGGGTCGCAACCGATGGGACTCTATCAGTTCTGGGTGCGATTGTTTTTGAAGATGGGAACCGTTTTGTCGTTGTAGATGTTATGGCGCTGGGATTCGGGTTTCGTCGTGGGAGGTTTTTTTTGATTTTGGGCTCACGGGGGGGGGGTAATCGGTTTTGAAACTTTGGTTTGCCTATCTGACGGATAGGATTCCCAATTGGGTAGTATTTTTTGGATCAATGTAAAATTCCGACCATAAAGGTATACTGCCGAAAAGAACAATAGGATCAGCACGACAAGGCCAGCGAGCACCATCGACAAACGCTTTACCCCACTGTTTCGGCGCCCCATGGCGTTACCTGAACCCATATGAATGGGCAGGGAATGGACACGCTCGGTGTCTGGGACAGCGTTTTCAAGTTTTCTGAGTGCTCTTAGAATGGAACTCATAACATCTCCATTGAATCGTTACCGGATATGAGGAATACTGAGGGTTTTTTTTTCGTTGAAAAGAATGATTTTAGTTAAGGGGCCGACAACCCCGTCTACCGAGATACCGTGCTTTTGTTGCATCTCTTTTACCGCCAGTACCGTCGGTTGATCATAAAAAGGTGTGATATCAAGGTAGTCAAATCCGATCTCTTTCAACAGCATTTTTAACGTAACAATTGAATCCTCAGAAGCATTGCGCGGAATATCGCCTGAAAAACCGGCAAAGTCTTTCCAGGGAATATATGCGATCCCTTTCCAGTAAGTTAGGACATCATCCGGTTTTACGAACATCTCATTGCCGCCGTATTCTCCAATCAGGGTAATTTTGCCATTTTCTATTTTACTGAGGGTTAGATATGCAGGAGATATATCATCAAAAAGGTGAAGTTTTAAAATAGCCGGTAGATTTAGCTTCCGTACAAAACTCAAATCTCCGAGTATACGCTGACACTCAAACCCATTTTGCTTAGCAGCCAGCCGAAAAAAAGACGCATCATCTTTCACACTGTTTAAAGCGGATTGAATGGTGCCGGAAGTATTCCAAAGCTGTATCGCTGCTGTCATGGCGGTATGTCTTGAAGCTCCAATATTTAGATCATTTAAAACTTTGCCCAAATCAACCCACTTCCAATCGGGCCGATCTACTTTTTCGCTGGTTTTAATAGATCGCTGCTCAGGTAATGTCTTATTGAGGATTTCCGTTTTTCGGGGAACCGACTGAGAGACGACCGGTTTTTTCTGTTCCTCAGATGTCTGCTCGGGTGATGCTCTATCCAATGTCGCAACTATTGTCGTATTGGGAGCCTCCGTTTTTTGGGGATCCGACTGAGAGGCAACCGGTTTTTTCTGCTCCTTAAGTGTCTGGTTGGTCATAAGACTGACAAGTTCTTTCTGGTTGAACACCACTACAAGTAAAATGAGAGACGCGAGAGAAAGAACGAAAATGCTTCGATAATCAGAAAGCAGCCGTCCTTTTGCTTTTCGTCCTTTTCCCGATAGTTCGAGGAGAGCCGTCCGTGCAATCTTTCCAGTGACACGATGTTGGTTCAAACTATAAGCAGTGAGCAATGTCCGATCACAGGCGATATTGATTAATCGGGGGATCCCTTTCGAATATCTATAAATAGCCGCAACCGCCGTCTCTGGAAAGCCAATACGCTGCTTAAGCGAGGCAATATTGATGCGATGATGAATGTAGGCACGTGTTTCCTTGTAG
>JAHEHB010000260.1 GCA_024644775.1 Deltaproteobacteria bacterium | reverse complement strand
GAAGACAAAAAAAAAGAAGACCTTAAAGCCCCCATCTATACAGTGACACTAAAGGGACAGAATGATTATTCTCTATCAATTTTTCCAAAGAATGAATCCGAGGATAAAAACAGTCCCGCCATTTCTTCCCAAAATGATTACGTCTTTTTACTGTCCGACTCTAAAGTAGACTACATTAAGAATTCCGTTACGGATATGTTAAAAGCCGAAGAAAAGTAGCAGAATTTATTTCCAGCCACTAAGACACCAAGGCACGAAGAAAAAATATTTACTTTGTGTCTTTGCGCCTTTGTGGCAACATTCTTGTTGGTTCTTCTGCTTTGGCGGGATCCGGTTTAGACGTTTTAAATGCTTAAAATCTTTAAAGTATTATCGTTGGCTCCAGCTTGGAATCGGCCAGATGGGCGTTTTCCCAGAAAGCCTGTTGGCCATGGGCCACAGGGTGATTCGCTTACCGTTCTGATTCTGGGAAACGACGCCATGGGCGTGGACGTTTTGTCCGTTTTCGTCAAAGGTAATTTCCTGATATCCGGTTATTAGCGCAGGGCCACTTGTGATACGGGTTTTCGAAAGGGCATCCCGGATTTTTTCTTTATCCGTAGATCCGCACCGCTCGAGTGCGTCATAGATTAACCAGACGTTGGAATATCCCTGAGCGCCGTAAGCGTTCATCGAATATCCGAGTGCGTCTTCAACTTTCTTGTTGAGTATCTGAAGGGAACGCATCGTTTCGAGTCGGTCGATCTGCCAGTCTTCCTGAACGAACATGTACTCTGCAGCGGCTTTCGGAATCTCCTCGTAAAACAGGGGGTCTTCAGAGCCTGCACCCACCGAATGCACGCCAAACGGAATATCGACCCTGTTTTCCATATACTGCTTGGAAAAAAGGATATGATTCTGTGTGTACAACGCGACGATCATCAAATCCGGCTTTCTCTTCCGGATCAAAGATAGCTGGTTAGAAACGTTTTTTTTATCAACGAGATAGGGCTCATCGACGATCAGATAATAGCCGTTATCCTGACAAAGCTTTCGTATATTTACGGCATGGGAGCGTCCCCACTTTGAAGCTTCATACAGTTGGCCAATGGTCATGGGGCGCTTTCCGGTTTCTTGGCTAAATAGTTCGATCGCTTCCATTTGCTCTCTTGCATCATAGAAAGTCGTATTACAAGGGCGAAAGATGTACCTAAAACCGCGTTCGGTGATTTCATCCATCACAGAGGAGGTTACGACCCAAGGTGTCTTATATTTTTCCGCGACCGCTGTTGCCGGCAATGTCACAAAGCTGTTGTATGCGCCGCATAGCACAGAGACCTCCTCGCTCTTGATCAGCCGTTCCGTTTCCGAGACGCCGAACATCGGATGCGTTTTTGAATCTCCAAATTTCAGTATGAGCTTCGCACCGGCAAGCGAAGCCACACCCCCTGTGTTGTTGATTTCAGAAGCTGCCATGGATGCACCGAATTTGATTTGTGCACCGATGTCAGATGAACTGCCACTTAAGGGGAGCACAAACCCGATAACCACTTGCTTGGCTGCCTGGACTGACGGAGTGATAAGGAAATATAGAAATACGATTATCAGAAAGATTATCTCAATGGAACGGTTTCTATTCATGTTGGTATCTCCCTTCACAGTGAGATTTGACAAATATGATGAATTCGGTTGATTGCGGAAATCCAATTATGAATTCTTAATTTTTAATTTTAAATAAAGGCATGCTATCGTTTTAAAAAATAGACAGAACACATTAATTCATAATTCAACATTAAAAATTTCAAATAGCTTTGGTTAGTATTTTGTTTAATGTGTATGAATCATATAAGTTTTCTAGAAAATAAACACCAAACACCAAATACAAAACACTCTCGTAAAAAGGTTACTTTCTTGGCTTTTTACGAGACTGTCAGAATTGACACAGAAATTGGGAAAAATAGCCATTTTCGGACAAACACTAACTACCAGTTTCGCTGAGACCACATATCTAAAATTATCTGAGCCTCTTTAAGGGAGCCACATTGGGTATCGATATAAAGCCCTTTTGAGGTAAGCTCAGGGAGTATCTGTTCGATTTCTTCCATCGGGTATTTTCTTAAGAGCAAACAGTGGTTTTTTTGAATCTCCCGGAGAAGGGGTAAGATTTCCTTGAGGCTCGGGCCGGCGGGCGCGTCGCTTACAATCTGAATACCCGCTAGCCTTGGGATTTTTAGAAATTCGGGTACGATCTGCATCCCGCCGGAATGAACATGCAGCCATGGGGTATCGAGGGTTTCCGCCACCTGGCAATCAAAAGAAAAAAGATGTTCCCGGTATGTTTCAGGGGATATTAGGGTGGTAATGTCGTTTGCAAAATAACTGGTGCGGCCGGGGGTCCAGATATCGTAATTGTCGCAGTATCCACCTTCCAAAGGCTGAATGCGGTCCAGTTGGTACTGGGTTACATCGATCCAGGCTTTTGTGCAGGTTTCACCCAATTTACGGATTTCTTCCGGTGACGTATAAAAATCCAAGCAGATTTCGTTGGGTCCTCGAAGCGCGTTTATGATATCACCGGGCCCCAGCGGTAATGCCAATCCCACAACGCACTTATCCCGGCTTTTTTCCGTGAAATAGTTCATCATATGTTCTAATCGCCGAATCCACGGGTTTTTATCACCAATGGAGATCCGGCTGAAGCGATCCACATCGGACCAATCTTTTAGGCAATGTTCGCTCCAGGACGTGCCGTGTTCAAACCGCACCTGACACCCCATGACACCCCCCATAAACCCGGGTCCCATATCCACGGTGGCAGATGGCAGCGCATCATCCCAAAGGTCGACGCGACGATAAAATACGTTTTCATGATAGGCATAATACGTCTCGGGGCTTTGGCATGCGTGGGTCCATTCTTCATCACTTTGCCCCGTGATGGGGTAGCGGATGCGGATCGGGGGTCGGTCATATAAGTCTTTTTGCCAAAAGGCTTTGTAGCGTTCGATCACATTTTTTAAGTCAGGTTTGTATTCCATAATATTTTTCATTGAAACCTGGTCCTGCGGGTCAGTAGAGGCTCAGAAAATCTAATGGCACAAATTTTAGGTTTCAGTGTTCAGGTTTCAGTGTCCATCTATCACCGACGCTCCCTGACACCCGAAACCTGACACCTCAAACAGATCTTCTTTGTTTTTTAGACACTCAGCGATTTTTTCAAAGCAAGCCCTTTCCAGGGGCAATCAAAGCCGAGCTCTCTGCCCCTGGATTCTTTACTCACTTGTCCAAAACCGATCTAAGTGCCTCGATTTCTTGCTGTTTATCAACCACAATATGAAGGTAGAGCCCCTTGGGGTCCAAAGAATCCAGTAGAAGCCGCATTTCATCCGGAGTTATCGACCCGCGAATAAGGAGAGGACGATCCGCTGTCTGGATTCTTTGATAATATGGGATCATGTCCTTTACAGGAATGTTGAACGGCTCGATGTTTACTTCAAGGCACCGAAGCTCCTCGATCTCAAGGAATGCATCCAGCAAATACATGGAGGTTGAATGCAAGTGGATAAAATTATACGCAAAATGACGTGCCATCGTCCGATCGATGGGCTGGACGAGCTTGCGGTAGAGATCCGGTGAAAAAACGGCAGTCGCATCTTCCTGCATTCGCACGATGGGGCCGGGTGCCCAAAGCTGATACTGTGCATCAAAATACCCTTCGTGGAAAAGCGGGATTTCCTTCCAAACCGCTTCGGTAAATTCTGTGAAGATGTTGCCCAGTTTCCAAAGAAGTTCAGACGATTTTTCCGGTTCGTCCATAAGATCCACCAGACTTTCATTATGACCCCTTAACACCGCATGTAAATCGGTGGGGCCCAGTTCCGCACCATGGCTGATGGGATAGCGTCCATCTGCTTTTTTGACCAATGCGCGTGCAAATTCTAAATATTTTATAAGCCACGGGTTTTCAGGGCCCAAAGTGACCTCGAGCGCCTGGTCCCAGGAGAGTTTCTGTTCTTCTCCAATGACGGTATCCGGCAAAACGCGAATATCGCAACCAAGGGCAGCGGGCAGAAAGCACGGAAATGCCACTTGCGAGGGACATGCCCCCCGAAGAATATCGTCTTCAATTCGGTCTCCTTCTTCAAGCAAGCGCTCCTGATCATCCAGCCAGGCTTCCGGCTCAATCATCTCGGGGGTGATGTAATCGTCTACCTTCCAGGATTTACACACCTTAAAATATTCTAAGGGGAACCACCCGACGAAAGAAAACCCCGCGAGCGGCTTCACGTTTTCTCTATTCCAAAAGGCCTTATATCCTTCGATCTTAGCCGGGTTATTTCCGAATGGGTATTTGGATGCCATAGAATTCCTCCTTGTGATTATTCAAATCTCATCGCCAAACAGAAAAATTATAAACATTTCTATTCACTAAAACCGGCCAATCGACAAACCGATCCACCGGTCAACCGATTCTAGATTTTATGTGTTTATAGGATATTTACCATATTTTCGGCCGGTTTCAAACATGGCAATGATGTTCTCATTTGGCATATCATCCTTGATACTATGGTCGGATGCAAGGATGTATCCACCGCCGGGTCCGCCAACTTTGATACATTCTTTTGTTTCGGCAATCACGTCTCCAACACTTCCGGTAACCAGCGTGGTCTTATTGTCGACGTTTCCCATGAGACAAAGCCTGCTGCCGTAGGTTTCCTTAGTCGCCTTTAGATCCATACCGGCAGCCCGTTCGACCGGATGATAAGCGTTGATGCCGGTGTTTATGACCAGATCCAATAAGGGTTTGATGTGGCCGTCACTGTGCATCATGACCGGTACCCCCCTGTCTTTGAATGTTTTGACCATTCGACCCAGTTGAGGGAGGATATGTCTTTCAAAATGAACCGGGGAGATGAATGGACTGTTTATACTGCCGTAATCATCGGCAAAGGAGATGAAATCCACACCGGCTTCGATCATTCGAACGCCGCCGGCAATGGAAAAATCGGCAACTGCTTTGAGGATTTCGTCGATCAGGTCCGGATCGTCGTATAAGAGCAGGCTGAAACGATCGATTCCCGTGAGGAGCCATGCGGCGGTAAAAGGCCCGCGAACAACGCCGGCTACCGCGATATTGGACGCTTTCGATAATTTCAGGGCCACCTCAATCTCTTTTAGTCTGTCCGGCTTCTTGGGATCGGGAACCTCATAATTTTTCCAATCGTTTCTATCGCTGATGGGAAAAACAATGGGTGCATCTGCCGGCCACGATACGGCTTCATTTTTTTTATAGGTGGTTCCCCATTCGTCCTGAAATTCATTTTTCGATTCCGAATAGTCCAGGATCCCGCCGATCCCGCCCAATGGGATAACCCCAATGTCTATCCCGAGTTTGGCGGCACACGTCATCACATCTTCTCCATTGTAATATTCCGGCCGTTTACCGATTACTTCCTCATACAGGTTACGGCTGTAAAGAAAATCAAAAATCGGAACCCGGTCCGGTTGCCCGTTGTTCATTGCGCATAATACGCGTTCTCTTGATGTCATCTCCATTATGAGTGATTCCCTCCATGCTTTTTTCTGCACGATTCAAAATTGCTGAATTCATAAAGCCGAATTCATCAAGTTTTTAGTGTTTCGTATTTCGTTTAAAATATATAGGTCATACAAGTTTTTTAGGGCACTAAACACAAAACACTAAACACCAAATACAAAACACTCCCTTAAAAAATCACTTTTCTGGTTTTTTAGAGACTAAAAAGCTCGAACGCATATCACCTATAACATACGTCGTCTTCGTTAATTCATTATTAGATTCGGTAAAAACAAAACAAGCTTTGGAACGAATGTTATCAGAAACAGCACAAAGAACAACGCCAGCAAAAAGGGAAGCACTTCTCGGCTGAATCGGTGTACCGGAACACCGATGATGGAGCAGGTGGTGTACATCAGTGTTCCCAGAGGTGGTGTCACCCCTGCGATGGTGAGATTCAATACAATGACAATACCGAAATGAACCAGATTGATACCCGCCTTATCGACAATGGGTGCGAGCAACGGGGTTAAAAGAATCAGCGCTGCACTTCCTTCCACAAACATTCCGACGATGATGAGCAAAAAGTTTATCAAAATGAGAAGCACCCAAGGCGTTTGGGTCACAGTGGCGAGAGAAGCTGCCACCTTCATGGGAATTCTCTCCCAAGCCATGTAAAAACCAAAGGCGCTGGCTGCACAGATAATAAGCATAATGACACTGGTACTCAATACAGACTCGACAAGGATCGTCGGAATATGATCCAATTTAAGATCCTTATAAGCAAAGAACCCGATAATAAACGCATACACGACGGTGATTGCGCCCGCTTCCGTCGGGGTAAATACACCGAATCGGATGCCGCCGATGATACCTACGGGAATGACCATTGCCCAGAGCGCGTCTTTTAGTGATTGCAGTAATTCGGCCCTCGTGGCTTTCCGATTTCGGGCAGATACATAATTTCTCTTTACAGACACCTTGTTGACGACGAACATCAACGCTAGACACATCATGATTCCAGGAATGATGCCGGCAATAAACAGCCGGCCCACAGACTGATCGGCTAAAAAGCCGTATAGGATCAGACCGATACCCGGCGGGATAATGGGCGCGATGACCGCCGAACATGCCGTCACGACGGCAGAAAAATCATCGTCGTAATTTCTCTTAATCATTTCCGGTACAAGCACCTTGCTTTGCATGGCAGCATCTGCATTTGCCGATCCGGAAAGTCCTCCCATAAGGGTACTTAAGACGACGTTGACCTGGGCTAAGCCGCCTGCCATATGACCCGTCAATGCATCTGCCAGTGCCATCAGTCGTTTCGTAATACCGCCGTAATTCATGATGGTACCTGCGGTTATAAAAAACGGAACCGCTAGAAGCGGAAAAGAAAACGTTGCGGATACCAGCTTTTGAATAAAAATGGACAATGGCAGCCCTTGAGCGATAAAGAAATACGTGAGTGCACTGATTGCAATTCCAAACGCCACGGGAACGTTAATTGAGAATAATACAAACAACAGGACAACGGGCAAGTATGCCATTATCTACACCCCTGAAAACCATTTTCGTCTGTTTTTAATAAGATCTACTATATGGTGTAAAAACATCAATCCGAATCCCATTGGAACTGCCAGAAAAACAAACGTTTTCGGTATACGTAACACAGAAGTCGGCTGCTTATAGGACACGATGGAAAAAGACAACCCAGAAACCGTCACATAGCCCAAGAATATGAGAATAATTAGATTTGCTGATATCACGAGTGCCGTTCTTATTTTTGAAGGGGCGTTTTTTACAAGTAAATCAATGCCAATATGCATTTTGTATTTAAATGCAGCACTCGCACCTATAAAGACGACCCAAGTAAAGGTTACGGTGGCAAGTTCATTTGCCCAGGTCGCGGGGCGATGAAGCACATATCGAGAAATAACGCCGTAACAAACACTCGCGATCACAATAGACAGCGCCGTACCGCTAATAATTTCTTGAATATTCCTGGCGAACCACTTCAAGCTGTTATCCTTTCAAAGGAACGGATGATTTTGTTACCAAGCCTATTTAACTATTTTTACCTCAGTTAGAAAACGCAAGGGTGCAGCATACGGCAAAATACGATATGCTGCACGGCGTTTGAGGTGACGAGATGATTATTGGGCTAAGATTTTTTTTATTTTGTCATGTAACCCGGGTGTCCATTTGGGAAATGCTTTGTACACGGACTCGG
>JAHEHB010000259.1 GCA_024644775.1 Deltaproteobacteria bacterium | reverse complement strand
CTCATATCGACGCCGGCAAGACGACGGTAACAGAGCGTATTCTGTATTATACGGGACGTTCCCATAAAATTGGTGAAGTTCATGATGGCGAAGCAGTGATGGATTGGATGCCTGATGAACAGGAGCGGGGCATTACCATTACATCTGCCGTTACCACCTGCCACTGGAAGGGGAGTGACATACAGATCATTGATACCCCGGGGCATGTGGATTTTACAATAGAGGTTGAGCGTTCATTGCGAGTTTTGGACGGTGCCATTGGTGTATTTTGTGCAGTGGGGGGCGTGGAGCCTCAATCTGAAACCGTATGGCGGCAGGCAGACAAATATCATGTGCCCAAAATCGCATTTGTCAACAAATTGGATCGCGTTGGCGCCGATTATTTCGGAACCATTGATATGATGAAAAAGCGGTTAAATGCCAATCCTCTCATACTGCAACTTCCCGTGGGAGCAGAAGACAGTTTTTCGGGGATTATTGATCTCATTCATTTGAAGCAGATTGTCTGGGATGAAGAGACCCTGGGCGCCACGTATCGAAGCGAAGACATTTCCTCGGAAAATATAGAAACAGCGAATATCTATCGCGAAAAATTGATTGAAGCGGTTGCCGAGATCGATGACGACATCATGGAGTCGTACCTTTCAGAAATACCTGTTTCACCGGACGCGCTTCAGTCTAGTGTGCGGCGTGCCACCATTGGGCTTCGAGGCGTTCCCGTTTTATGCGGTTCGGCACTTAGGAATAAGGGAATACAGCCGCTTCTCGACGCCATCGTCAGGTTTCTTCCCAGTCCGGTTGATATCGACCCTATGAAAGGCACCCATCCCGATACAGGTGAACCGATTGTCTGTGTGCCGAAAGATTCGGAACCACTTGCTGCACTCATTTTCAAAGTGTCGATGACAGAGGGTCGAAAACTCTCTTTTGTAAGATTATATAGTGGACGGATGAAGACAGGGGCGGGAATCTTCAATCCGTTTCGCAACAAGAAAGAAAAACTCTCCCGAATACTAAGAATCCATGCGAACAAAAGAGAGCGAATCGATGAAGTGGGCGCTGGCAGTATCGTGGGGGTGGTGGGTTTGAAGGATTCTTCCACCGGAGAAACACTCTGTCAAACGGATCATCCCATATTGCTTGAAAGGATGGAGTTCTATGAGCCGGTGATTTCAATTGCTGTGGAGCCCAAGACACACGCTGATCAGGAAAAATTCGAAGAAGTACTGGAAAAATTTGTGACGGAAGACCCGACCTTGAGAGTGCGGAAAGACGAGGAAACCGGACAGACGATCTTATCCGGCATGGGAGAGCTGCATCTCGAAGTGATCGTCAGTCGAATGTCGCGTGAGTTTAACACCCATGTAAATGTTGGGAAACCGCAAGTTGTGTACAAAGAAACCATTCAAAATGAAGCGGTTGCCTCAGCGGTGTTCGATAAAGAGGTTGCGGGGCAAAGACATTACGGAGAAGTCGAATTAAGGCTTGAACCATTGTCACGGGGTACGGGAAGCAGGTTTCAATCGGAGATCTCAGAAGATGTCATACCGGGGATTTTTATTGCTGCCATCAAAAAAGGTGTTATGGAGTCCTTGGAAAGCGGAACGCTTATGGGCTATCCAGTCATAGATGTGAAGGCTTTTCTAACAAACGGAGATTACAAAGAATCCCTGGGAACCGAACTTGCCTATACCGTTAGCGCATCCATGGCTTGCAAAGAAGCACTTTCAAAAGGGGTGCCCTTCCTGCTGGAACCGATTATGCACGTTGAAGTTTATATTCCGGAGGCCTATACGGGGGAGGTGATCGGCGACTTAAACGCACGGGGAGGTAAGATTGAATCCATTGGCGCCAAAGATGGGGTGCAGATGATAAAGGCAATCGTTCCGCTTTCTCGGATGTTTGGATACTCAACAGATCTGCGATCCGAAACACAAGGAAGAGGTACGTTTACCATGCAGTTTTCTCATTTTGATCGTACCTAAGGATTCACTCAAAAATAAGTATTACAACTATTTATTTTTGAGTGAATCTTAATTACTCTCCTTGTTTGCATCGTCTTCTGGTCGCTTTTCGATTTTCTTTAATAGTGTATCTATCTTCGATAATTTTTCCGGATCGTTGATTGTTTGCGATGCTCTTTTAAAATGAAACCGGGCCTTTTTCGGATTTCCGTTTTTCCAAAAGAACATACCGAGATAATAGTGGGCGTCGCCCATTCTTCCTTGTTTTCCGTGGGATTCTCCAAGAGCGTAATAAGCGTCAATATAGTCTGAATTGGTTGCAACAAGGTGTTCGAGCCGGTCTGCTGCGTGCTTAAAATCACCCTGTTCCATATGGATTTTGGCCAGGTAATACAGGGCTTCGGGGTATTGAGGTTCGACGCTGACAGCACTTTTGAGAATTTTTAGTGCATCCGTATAACGGCCATCGAGAAAGTAGATCTTGCCAAGATCCGTTAGAATGTAAGGGTCGAAGGCTCTTTTTTCCAAGGCACGCTTTACACGCGAGATCGCTTCTTTCCGGTTTCCGGTTCTTGCCAAAATCAATCCATAGCCGTATTGAGTCATGGCGTCTTCCGGATTTTTTTCTACCTCGCTTTTCAATCGCTGCATGGCAATGGCTTGATCTCCATAGAGTGCAATTAGGCGAGTGCGCACCAGTTTAAAGGTGTGCGGGTCTTTTGACATAGCGTTATGCCGAGCCGAAGGATGCCCCTCAAGCCAACTGCCGATATAAGCGATTCGATCTTCTGAAGCGGGATGGGTCATGAGGTAGGTGGGAATCTGCTCTGAACCGAACCATTGTTTGCTTCGAATTTTTTTTAGGCTTGTCAACAACCCGCTTCCGTCATATCCGGTTTGGGATAAGTAATTAAGTCCCCGTTGATCCGCCTGAATTTCATCTTCACGGCTATAGGCGAGCATCATGGATTGGCCTGCCGCCATGGATCCAATGGTCAGTGCTTGGGCAGCGGCTGCCGATCCGCCCCCAATCCCAAGAAGTGCACCCGCCGCAACTCCGGCCAGGGTTGCAAGATTGATTTTTTTAGATTTATCTATTTTTTGGGAAATGTGGCGGCACGACACATGGGCAACTTCATGGGCCAATATTCCTGCCAGTTCACCTTCATTTTCCAGTGCCGCTATCAGACCCGAGTGAATAAAGATATGGCCTGCGGGGGTTGCAAACGCATTGTAAACATCCTCTTTTAACACATAAAAATGGTATTTAAAGGGCTGGGGGGAAAGAGAAGAGACGATGGTTTTTCCTAGGTGGTTAACGTACCGGACGATTAACGGATCATTGATGAATTTATATTGTTTTTTGATAATCGCCAATACCTCTCGTGACAGCTCTTCTTCTTCCTTAATCGTGATGCCCCAAACGAGAGGGGAAGAAAAAACACGGAAGGTTACAAGTACAATGATCGCTAAAAAGAGCACTTTACTGATTTTTTTCATGGTATCTCCATATTTGTAAATCCCATATTTATCATATTCTTAATTTCTTTTCAAACCGGATGTTTTATGCTAAACGATTAATATGGCGTATGTTCTTTGCATATCGAACCAAAAAGGCGGTGTGGGTAAGACCACCACCGCAATTAATCTGTCTGCTGCATTAGCGGTTTTTGAAAAGAAGACATTACTTGTTGATTGCGATCCTCAAGCAAACGCCACAACAGGCGTTGGTATTGATAAAAACAGCATCGATAAGACCCTTTATCATGGCATGATCGGAGGTATTGACCCAGAGCAGCTTATCGTGGACAGTGACATCGATATGTTAAAAGTGATTCCGTCTCGGGTTGAGTTAATTGGGTTCGATGCGGAAATGATGTCGGCTCCAAACCGAGAGGTGGTATTAAAAAATTTTCTTTCAAAAATTAAAGACACCTTCGAATATATTATTTTAGATTGCCCCCCCTCGCTGAGTCTTTTAACGATCAATGCCATGACTGCTGCCAATGCCATGCTGATTCCCGTCCAATGCGAATTTTACGCATTGGAGGGCTTGGGACAACTGTTGCAGACCATAAAACGCATCAAACAACGTGCAAATCCCTCGCTAAGAATCGCCGGTGTTCTGTTAACCATGTTTGACAAACGCACGAACTTATCTCATCAGGTCGCCGAAGATGCAGAACGGTATTTTAAGGATCTTGTTTTTAATACAACGATTCCACGAAATGTGCGATTGGGAGAGGCCCCTAGCTTTGGAAAACCCATTTTGCTGTATGATGCCAATTCGACAGGCGCTATCAGCTATTTTAATTTAGCAAAAGAAATAATAAATAATATAAAAATTTTAACGAATTAGTGATAGAATGCGAAAAGAAACAAAACCCAAAGGTTCGAACCGCAGCCGGAAGAAAAAAGTCGCCTTGGGGCGCGGTCTCGATTCGCTCATCCCGGGCGCCGACTCATTACAAGAGGTAAAGGCGGATTATTTTCAGTGTGATATCGATTTAATTCGTCCGAACCCTTACCAACCCCGCCACACGTTTTCTGAGACCGAATTGGCGGAACTGGCACGATCCATTGAACAGCAAGGCGTCCTTCAGCCACTTTTGGTGCGAAAATCGGACAGCGGTTATGAACTCATAACGGGTGAGAGAAGGCTTCGTGCAGCTAAATTGGCAGGCTATCAACAGATACCGGTTGTAATAAAGGACGTTTCGGACGCGAATCTTCTGGAGATGGCCCTTATTGAAAATATTCAAAGAGAGGATCTAAATCCGCTTGAGGAAGCAGAAGCCTATCATCGCCTGATTGCGGAATTTGATCTCACCCAAGACCAGGCGGCCAATCGTGTGGGAAAAAGCAGGCCGGCAGTTGCCAATTTGCTCAGGCTTCGGCAATTGCCTGAACCGATTAAATCCAGCATTCGGAATGGAACATTGAGCATGGGGCATGCCCGGGCATTATTGGGGGCTGACACGGCGGCTCAGCAAAACGCTGCATGGCGTATGGTGATGTCAAAAGGGCTTTCGGTCAGACAGACCGAGTTGTTGATCAAGCGAATAAAAACAGTAAAGAAAAAGTCCACAAAACATTCGGCGAACTCCGAGGATATCTATTTTTTGAGTGTCGCAGAGGAGCTTTCCCGTCAATTCGGTACCCGGGTTCAGATCAATCGTCGGGGAAAAAAGGGCAGCGTCGAAATCGAATTTTACAACGACGGAGATCTCGATCGGTTGCTGGAGATGTTCAATCGACTCCTGGAAGGTGCATAAAAAAACAGAGAACAGGGATCGATTCTACCCCAGAGACGGGACGGATCATTCGTTCCGCTCATTCAAAGGCGTTGCGTCGATAACACCCCGACGGATGAATTTACTTTATCGCGAGCAGCGTCCATCGGTTGTAACCCCTGAACTCTGAACCTTGAACCCTGAAAACAGCGTTATGTCATTGCATGTTATTATCGACGGCTACAACCTGATCCATCAATCCCACATGTTCGATTCGCGGAACATTCAGAATGCCAGAGATCGGTTGGTGAATGCCCTTGCAGATTACAAACGCGTCAAAGGCCATAAAATTACAGTTGTTTTCGATGGATCAAACGCTCCGATTAGCACTCAAAATCGAAATCGACAAAAGGGAATCTACATCACGTTCTCCCGCAGGGATGAACTGGCCGATACGGTGATAATGCGCATGGTGGCACGAGAAAGACAAAAGGCGCTCGTCGTCAGCTCCGACAGGGAAATCATGGATTATGCCGCGTCACAGGGTGCAGGGACGATCAGCTCTGCGCAGTTTGAAGAAAAAATTTCAATGATAACCGTTGCGGGTGGGGAAGAAGATACTATGGAGGACCCGGTGGGGTGGATTCCCACAACCAAGAAAAAGGGGCCAAAGCGACGACTGTCAAAGAGGGAACGACGAAATCGGATTAAGATCAGGAAACTTTAACGTGAGATGAAAATAACCATTGCCAAAAGTGCCGGTTTTTGTATGGGGGTAAGAAGAGCGGTTGAGATGGTCTTGGATGCCTCCAATAAGAATCCAGGACCTATTTATGCATACGGCCCCCTTATCCACAATCCTCAAGTGCTGTCTATTCTGGAGGAGAAAGGAATATCCGTACTAGATGCGATACCGCAAAAGGGTTCCGGCACGGTTTTAATCCGGGCTCACGGAATTCCTCCGGAAATTAAAGAACGTCTGAAATCAAGCGGCTTTATGGTAATCGACGCCACCTGCCCCCATGTGATTAAGGTTCAAACCATTATACGCAAACATGCACAGCAGGGCTATGTATCGATCATTATCGGAGACAAGGATCATCCAGAGGTAATCGGGCTGCTCGGGTATTCGCAAGGAAAGGGCCATGTGATCGGTAGCGTCGAGGAACTCGAAGGCCTCCCTATATTTGAAAAGGCAATCATCGTCGTACAAACCACTCAAAACAGCCTCTTTTTTGAAGAAGTTAACAAATGGGCGAAGAAAAATGCCCCCCATTATCAAATATTTAACACGATCTGTGACGCGACGGAAAAACGCCAGGCAGAGGTGAAACAGCTTGCAGCGGAAGTAGATGCCGTGATCGTCGTCGGCGGCCACAACAGCGGTAATACCAATCGGCTCGCAGAGATGGTAAGGCAAGCCGGAAAGCCGGTTCAACATATCGAAACAGAGAATGAACTGGATTTTTCAGCGTTGGCATCGGCGCGTAATATCGGTATTACAGCCGGTGCCTCGACACCCCATTGGATTATTCGGAAAGTATACAGAGCCCTTGAGCGCTCGCTTTTCAAACGACAGCAAGGGTTGCGACGGGTGCTCTTTAACCTTCAGCGTACGCTTCTACTCACCAGCATCTATGTTTCCATCGGAGCCGGCAGTCTCTGCTATGCCTGCTTGAAGCTCCAGGGAATCGACTCTTCATTGCCATCGGTGCTTATTGCCATGCTATATGTTCTTTCGGTGCATGTTTTTAATAACCTCATTGGTGGTCGGGCGGATCAATACAACGACCCGGATCGAGCGTTGTTTTATAAAAGGCATCGAATGTCTCTCGGAATCCTTGCTATTCTTGCCGGCCTTGCCGGTCTGTTGACGGCGTACACCATGGGACGAATCCCCTTTTTCATACTTCTTGCCATGAGCGTTACCGGTTTTTCTTATAACTTGAGGATTATACCCAATGGTCTTCATCAAGGGCAGTATGCTAGACTTCGAGATATTCCCGGGTCTAAGACGGTTCTTATTGCCATCGCGTGGGGAATCGTCACCTCAATTATTCCTGTTTTGGCCCTTGCCGGGACCATAACGATGCGTGCCGTAGTGGTTTTTGTATGGGCGATTTGTATGGTATTTGTTCGAACGGCCTTTTTTGATATTCTGGATATGCAAGGGGACCGGATTGTGGGAAGAGAGACCATTCCCATCATTCTCGGAGACGGACGTACCATGCGTCTTTTGAAGGTGTTATTAGGTTTCAGTCTCTGTGTTTTAATGATATCGAGTATATTTAGCCTCGTTACGAGCTTTGGGTTTGTCCTGACTGCCTGTTCAATTTTTCTATACATTGTTCTCGTTGCGCATGAACGGGGCCGCATGCTTCCTGGGATCGGGTTGGAGTTTCTGGTTGACACCCATTTTGTTCTCTCAGGGATCCTCACGATTTTATGGTCGATATGTTGGCTCGGTTCGATTTGAATCTTAGGATGGTTTACGCTATGATGCCTGTTAGAGCAAAGCAGCTAGGGCCTTAACGAATGGCAATTTGTAAACCGT
>JAHEHB010000023.1:21669-24410 GCA_024644775.1 Deltaproteobacteria bacterium | reverse complement strand
TACGGAAAATTTGTTTTCGTTGGGTTTAAGCGAAGAGATCCTTGGTGTTTCGAGACATGAAGCGTATCCTCCGGAAGCTTTAAACAAACCTGTTTTTTCCTATCGCGAAGATCCGGAGAAATTCATGGCAGCAAAGCCTGATCTCGTCGTGATTCGTCCAATGATTGATCGTGGCTATCCTCAATTGGTTAACAGGCTCGAAAAAAGCGGTATCACAGTCTTTTCTTTACAGCCTGGCTCCATTCCAGAGATGTACACCTATTGGGAAATTCTCGGCATCCTTTCCGGAAGGCGACAGAAAGCCAAACAGATGATCCATCATTTCCAACGGACGGCATCCTATTTTAGGTCTCTAACGGCAGATCTTTCTTTTAAGAAAAAAGTTTATTTCGAGGCTATCCACAGCAAGATGAAAACTTTTTCCCCGGGTTCAATGGCGATTTTTGCGTTGGAAACAGCGGGCGGAACGAACGTTGCTTCCGATGCAAAACCGGTGAGAAAAACCAATATTGCATCATATGGGAAGGAACGAATCCTATCTCACGCGTCTGACATCGATGTTTATCTTGCACAGTATGGCGCCATGAATCGACCCACGGTATCGGTGATAAAAAAAGAGCCTGGTTTTATGGCAATCAAAGCGGTTAAGAATGACCAGATTTTCATTATTGACGAGAGGATTGTCTCTCGACCAACCGTAAGGCTGCTGGAAGGCATAGTTGAGATCGGCACGAAATTGTATCCGGGGATTTTTACGGAAAATGTTCGTGGCTTAATAAAAAAGCAAAACAAGATGTGAGAAAATGAGGACACCATGAATCAGAAAACAGGAACCTTTTACGGAATAGGGGTCGGACCCGGCGATCCGGACCTGCTTACGCTAAAGGCTTCAAAGATCTTGCAACGTGTTGATGTTGTCTATGCAGCATCATCCACAAAGAACGACCATAGCTTGGCGGTGCGGATCGCCAAAGCGCACATCCCGGAGCGGACGGTTGTTTATAAACTCCGCTTTCCCATGACAACCGATAGGGAAGAGACACGAATCGCATGGAAAGAGAATTCCGAAACGATTTACAAGAGTTTGAAAAAAGGATTGGAAGTCGCCTTTTTAACACTGGGAGACCCAATGACGTATTCTACATTTGGCTACATATCTAAACATATAAAACGTATTGATCCGGATATCGTGATCGACATCGTGCCGGGTATCACGTCGTATCAAGCTGCTGCAGCCCGGTTGAATATGCCGCTTGTGGAGGGCGAGGAATCTCTTTTGGTGGTATCCGGCGCAACGGGAGGAGATCGTCTCCGACAGCTTTCCATCAAACCGGAAAATATTGTTTTTATGAAAGCTTATCGTAATGTGCCGGATATTACGAGTGCCCTTCATGAAACGAATCTATCGTATCATTGCAAGGGCATATCAAAATGCAGTCAGCACGATGAACGAATTGTTCACAATATGATGGAATTTGAGACATTAGATCCTGACTACTGGACGCTCATTATCGCTAAGCAAAAAAAATGAAACCGGCCCACCATGTCTCATATCGAAATCTTTTCTTATCTTTTGCACTTTCAACCGCAATACTAATCATAGGCGCTTTCATCGTCGATGGACTGAGCATTCAAAAAATTTCTTCCAAGCTGCTGCTTCCCTTGCTACGGCTCATCCTGTTTATCGGTATCGGTCTTGTTGTTGGCCAAATCATTGAAGCCACCGGATGGACACGGTTTTTAGGATCCTTAACCGGACCGGTTTTCAGATTCGGCAACCTCGGCCACCGGTGCAGTGCCGCATTTACGACGGCCTTTGTTTCCGGGGTCGCTGCAAATGCGATGTTATTGGCGTTCTATAAAGAAGGAAAGATCAGTCGCAAACAATTATTTCTATCCAATTTCACCAATCAGTTTCCGGCTTATTTTCTGCACTTACCCACCACGCTTTTTATCGTCATTCCTCTCACGGGTCGGGCCGGCGCTCTCTATTTTCTCATCACATTTACGGCAACATTGCTTCGAACCACGCTTTTTTTGGTGTATGGCCATCTGCATGCCGGCATTCAACCGACGGCGCTCGAAACCGAAGATACGCCTTCACCGATTTATCCTGAAAAAAGAAAGAAGAGAAAAATAGGAAAAGAAATTCAAGAGAAGCTTCCGGGAAGGATTGCACATATCACGGTTTATGTCGTTCCCATTTATATTTTCATTTTTGTATTGAATGCAATGGGGGCGTTTACCGCAGCGCGTATGTGGCTGGCCGGATATGTAGTGACTCAAGTGATACCGATGGAAGCACTTTCTGTGGTGATCGTAAGTTTTGCGGCAGAATTTACATCCGGGTTTGCCGCGGCAGGGGCCTTACTCAATGCAGGGATTCTTACGATCAAACAAACCGTACTCGCCTTGCTCGCCGGCAATATCGTTGCCTTTCCGATTCGAGCCCTTCGTCATCAATTACCCCGGTACATCGGCATTTTTTCACCCAAGATGGGGGCTCAATTATTGCTGATGGGACAGGGATTTCGTGTTTTAAGCCTCGTAATTGTGGGGGGTGTGTTCTATTTTTGGGGGTGAAGAATGATTACAGTTGACGGTGCGGTTTGACATCTTTGTTTCCTTACTTATCAGTTTTAAAGGTTTTAAAAGGGCTCAAAGATTTAAATAGGATTCCACCGCACTGACCTCAGGCGTAATCACTTCCGGTAGGGCTTGCGAGTCAAATGCAGCTTGAG
>JAHEHB010000023.1:17177-21659 GCA_024644775.1 Deltaproteobacteria bacterium | reverse complement strand
GCCCTGTCAACATGCAAACGGCACTTTTGAGCTCACCCACCCTGTTTTCCGCCAGAACTCTCCGGAGGCCAGCAACAGAAACCGCTCCAGCCGGTTCCACAAAAAGACCTTCGGTTGATCCGAGAAGGCGAATCGTTTCGGCCACTTCGTCATCTGACACGGAAAGAATAAGGCCACCGGTATCCCGTGCGGCCATTACGGCTCGTTTGCCCCAATACGGGTTATTGTTCATCAATGCGTCTGAAAAGGAAGGCTTTTTTTCAACCGGTGTAACGTCATCCCGACCTTCTTCAAATGCCCGGGTAACCGGCTCGCATGCCGATAGCTGAACACCGATCAGCCGGGGCATGGAGGGAATAATCCCCATTTCTGCCATTTCCGAAAAACCGTTATGCGCGGCGACCATACCGGCTGATCCACCACAAGGAATAAAAACCGTATCCGGTACCTGCCCCCCCATCTGATGAACGATTTCATAAGCAGCCGTTCGCTTAGCCGTTAAACGATAAGGATTCGGTCCCCCGGATTGCATCCAACGGTGACGCTGAAGCATGTCTCCGCATATTTTACTTGCCACACTCATATCGCCGTCCACTCGGACTACACGGGCGCCGTAAACCAAAACTTTATAGATTTTGGCAGGAGAGGTATCTTTTTGAATGAAGACCACCGCAGGGAGTCCGGCTTTCGCGGCGTAAGCAGCTACGGAAGCAGCATTGTTGCCTGAAGAGGCCACACATAAGGTGTCGTATCCTAACTCAAGCGCTTTTAGAGCGCACAAGGACGTGCCTCGATCTTTTAAAGACTGAGTCGGCCCCATCTCCAATTTAAACCTTAGATCGTCGATTGCCAGTTCCTGATTCAAGTTCGATGATTTTACGAGGGGTGTTTGTGTTTCACCAATCGACACCCGGTCGATAAGTTCCGGTTTGTCGATGGGCAGAATATCATGCCACAGCATCAAGGAAGATCCCGAAATTTCGGGTCGCGCTTTTTTGGTAACTGCCGTCTTTAATTTTGCTAAGTCATAACAGACTTCCATGGGATTCCCACAATCCGCACAGGTTAACCGAAATTGGGATTCCGGTAACGTGGTCTTACATCGTCGGCAATACAATCCTTTGGCATTACTCATAGTGTCTCCCTATTTTTCAAACAGATTAAAACGTCAGCAGATTGCGTTAGTCGTGCAATCTTTCGTCTTTAAGCACCCAATCGTTTTTATTGTCAAGATAAAATTGAGAGGTTTTTCTGAAGATTGGATTTTGAAACTGCGTCTATTCACCCTTCCAAGAGTTGTTTGCCGAAATCTCGTGGATCATTTTGTCTTCCGAACCGAAGTGATTGCAAAGGGTGTTGAATATATCGGTACCATGCTCAACGAAATAGCAGTTTTCAAATACCTTAGGATCCACCATATTTTCTGAAGCCAAGTGAATCAGCCAGTCTTGTAAGGGTTTATAGAAGTCTCCCACAAAAATTTGAGGTTTGTAATGACCGATACCGAGTTTTTTCTTTACAAAAGTAATGGCACTCTCAAGATTCGTGCCCACGCCCCCCTTAAAATAGATGTCCGCCTCCGTTGTATCAGATAATATTTCTTGCCTTTCCAACAAGTAATCTCGGCCCAGATACACTGCAAAATCGATATCAGTATTGATTCCGATTCCGGGTATTTTCCAATATACCGCCCCACAAAGCATGCCGAGAGAGGCTGTGATTTCGGATATAATCGCCATGATACCACCGGCACTGCCTCCGGTTAATACACCACAGATACCACCATGAAAATCTTTAAATGATTTTGTTGTATCTTCAATTTCTTTTTGAGTAGCCGCATCCAAATCTCCTGCGGTTCCATAGATTGCGGCAAGCTTTCTGGAACTAAACGCTTCATTGAAAGAGGGTATTATTGAGGATCTCATAAAGAATCTTTTGTAGAGAACAAGATCACCCTGAAGAGGGTTTTTCCAGTGAATATGGACCCCCATTTCCTGAAGTGTATCCATAAAGACAAGATCATCAGACCTGAAAAAATAATCTTCCTCCGGCGCTTTCCGGAATGTTAAGGTGTTGAGCAGGCCCAAATCGGCCGCGACAATGAGATAAGAGGCAAGGCGGCGGTTTGGGAAATCCGAAAGGATTAGGTTTGAACGGGGCTTCAATTCTTTTATGAGCTGATCATATTTTTCATTTAATTTGAAGAATTCCCGTCGTCCATTTTCATCGAAAACCGCAATTTTGTTTTCGTTAACAGCATGTTTTGTATACAGTTTTTCTAAAGCGGAGGATGTTGAGTCGATAAAAAATGTTTTTTTCTCAACGTATTGAGCGTAAGCGGGTTTGTAGACTTCGAAATGGGCCGTTTCTTTAACAACGTCTTTTTCTCCTCCGATCAGTTCAAGGTAGATAATTCCGTTGGTGTGCCGGCTTCCCACTCTTGCGTCGGCATGCTCCGGGTCAAGAATGTATATTTCGTTTTGCTGGGTAAAAAGGCTTGTGTGGGTGATCACACCGCTTCCATTCGGCACAATTACCCTGTCCACTTTTCGTTCCGGCTGTGCGAAATACAGATCTTCGCGGGGAATCCATTTTTGTATGGCGGCCTTTAGATAATCTTTTGTGAAAACCTTTGGATTTGGCGGGTGCACAAACGGCATAACCGGAACGGCAAGGATACCTTCTTCAAGGACTTTGGTTCCTTTCGGAACGATGATGGTACGATTCGAAATGAGGTTGATGAGTTCTTCGGCAGAATATTTGAGCTCCGGGTTTCTTAAATAGATTTTACCGACCTCGAGGCCGGGTTTTATCAGCTGATCAATGGTTAAGCCGACAGCGTATTCTTCGATGTAAAACCAAAATCTTGCTTCATATGAAATTTTATTGTTTTTTAGTCCAAACGTATTTAGCTTTTCCTGGTTAATTCCCAATCTCGCTTTCGTACTGTGCAGATCTGTGGTCAGATAGTCTTGATTTCGTTGAAAATACCGCATCTGTTCCGGTTCAAGGCTTGTAGAAACGAGCGCTACGACGTCATGCGCATTGGAACGAATGATCTTTTCGATCCTGCAATCAGGGCTTTCATTAAGCGACATATTAAGTCTCCAACAAAAATTGCACAGGGGATACAATACAACCTGTGCAATAATGTAATCGTCAAAATTGAAAAATAGTTTACCGAAAATTCAAATAAGAATCAATCTGTCTGTTGCCGGTCGATTCGATAGTCGCAGCGTTTGAAGGGTGATCGGTATATTTACTTTTGACACCAATACGACAGAAAACGATTCGCTTTGCAGATTTGCATGTGATAGTGAAGTCGATAAACAAAATGGATGATCCACCAATGATGACGGTGGATCGGGTATTGAGATTTTCCAAAGGAAACAAATGATGTCAACCGAGACTTCACTGTTGCCCATTGCGTTGGCAACTTCGGCGGCTTTCTTTTTTGGCTGCTCCACTGTTATTACCCGGCGGGGACTCAATTATTTGGATGCCCAGACGGGTTCCATGATTTCCATCGGCGCAACGGTGCTGTTTTACCTTCTGACCTCTCCTCTTTGGATGAAGACCGAAGATTGGTTTAATTGGGGGTTTTGGATATTTGTAGGTAATGGGTTTATGCATCCCTTATTTTCGATGTTTCTTTCCTTTGAAGCCAATCGCCGGATTGGCCCAACCATTTCTTCAACCTTTTGCGCGACAGCGCCGTTTTTTGCCATGTTAACGGCCGTATTGGCTTTGGGGGAGAAGTTGACGCTCACCGTTGCGTTGGGAACTTTTTTCACGGTTGCGGGGGTGATACTTTTATCTTGGAACCGCCAGGGGATTTCCACCATCGTGAAATCGGCATTGCTTTTCGCCACCGGTGCAGCGGTTATTCGCGGAATCAACCAAACAGTCGGCAAATTTGGTTTAAATTTCATGCCGAACCCTTTTATGGCGGGTTTTATATCCTTTATCGTTGCATTTTGTTCTGCCATACTTTGGTATCGATTTCGAAACGGCTATTTACCTTTACCGTATCGCCTTCATCGAAAAGGTATCATCTTATTTTCTCTGACCGGGGTGGGAATCGGTATTGCCGTCTGGTGCATGTATGGGGCACTGGCGTTGGGTCAAGTGGTGGTTGTCGCCCCCATTGTGGGAGCGTACCCCATGTTCGCCTTATTAACCGCCGTTATTTTTAAACAGGAGTCGATCACCCGACGCATTGTAATGGGAGTGTTTATTGTGGTGGGGGGCGGTGTGCTGATAAGTATCGGTTCAGCGTATTAAAGTCTTAGATAGTGCCCATCCACAAACGGTTATTTTGCCCGATATCTTCGTTATGCTCAAAATTTTATCCTCGGAATATCAACTATATGCCTTCAGTTAATCCGCCTACGGCGGATCGCAAGCCTTGATCTCGACCAAAATACCTCGTTTCTGGACGGACACTAGATAGTAACTTTTCCGCAAAATGCGAAGATGTGT
>JAHEHB010000023.1:0-17167 GCA_024644775.1 Deltaproteobacteria bacterium | reverse complement strand
GCATTGTAATGGGAGTGTTTATTGTGGTGGGGGGCGGTGTGCTGATAAGTATCGGTTCAGCGTATTAAAGTCTTAGATAGTAACTTTTCCGCAAAATGCGAAGATGTGTTGTTGAAGTGAGACCACTTGATACATTCTCTGTCAAAACACGGTCCATGTGACATATTCGGCGGGGACCAGCTTCGGCAGGAGAAGGTGGGGCAGCCACAGCGAAAGAAACGGACAATAGGTTGTTAGCAGCACCACCGGAACTGAGCAGGTGGTCATGAAGATTACGGCCGGTTTTACGAGCTGCTCGAATCGGCAGTTACCGACCCGCCCCGCGAGATACAGGATAGGCGCCGTGGGGGGCGTCTTGTTGCCAAGCCCCAGATTGGTGCCCATGATCGCGGCAAAATGGATCGGGTGAATCCCGATCTCCTTCATCAGGGGGAACAGAAGCGGGGCTGCCAAAAGGGTTCCGCTGAAATCATCCACCAGCATGCCCAGGATCAGCAAGAAAAGGTTGACCATCAGCAGTATCGTGATTCTATTCGAGGAAAAACCCGTCAACGTGGCGATGAGGCGCTGCGGCACGTTTTCCATAACATACATGCGACTGAGCACCATCACGAAAAAGACCATCACAATGACCACCCCGGTCGTTGTGATGGTGTTGATCAACGCGTCTCCGAACTGCCGCAGGTTCATGGAGCGGTAAACAAAGAAACCCACCGGAATGCAATAGACCACCGCAACGCCGGCGGCTTCCGTGGGGGTAAAGATCCCCCCGTAGATACCCCCCAACACAATGACGGGCATGAGCAACGCCCAGAATCCATTGAATGTGGCTTTTCCGAAATCCTTGATTTTTTGCTTTGTGGGAACGTCGGGCAAAACCTCGATGGGATAATTGCGAATCATGAACGCATTCATGAAACAGTAGAGGCCGACCATGATGATTCCCGGAACGACCGTTGACAGAAAACACGCACCCACCGATTGCCAGGTGACCCAGGCATAGAGCACCATGGGTACGCTGGGTGGGATGAGTTGCCCTAAGACCGACGGGCACGCAACGAGTGCGGTGGCATGCCCACGGGGGTAGCCCCGATCCAGCATTCTGGGGATCATGATGCTTCCGATGGAGGCAACCGCCGCGCTGCAAGTTCCGGATATGGCACCGAAAATGGCACAGCTGATAATCGTAACCGTTCCCAAGCCGTGCTTTTTTCTACCCAGAATCGAATCCGAGATGGCGACCAGTCGCGTGGCGATCCCTCCGGTACCCATCAGACCACCCATGAGAATGAAAAATAGAATTGCCAGGACGGCCATGGAGTTCACCTGTTTAAATCCCGTGGAGATAATAAACATGGTACTGTAATTTCCCATGAGGAAGGTGGACAATACCGCTGCCATGAAACAAAACGGGACGGGCACACCCAGAATGAGCAGTCCGATTAAGAGCACAAGGTTAAATACAATATCCATACGCTGCAGCTCCTATAAAGAAGTTGTTTCGAGGGTCGGTTTTTTGGAAATGGCATTACGGAAGTTATCCACCAGCTCAACGAAGAAATAGAGCGTCATCAGAATGGCCCCAACGAAAACCGCGCTCTGAGGGAGCACGAGAGGGATGCGCAGTGCCGGGGATTGGCCGCCTTTTTGGATTCCAAAGAGGAAGTAATCGTAACACCAGGACGCCATTATGGCTGACAACGTTACGGTGATCACACTGTTTATGGTGTGTATGATCGCCATACCTCGCGGCGACTTGACCCATACGTGAATGACGTCCGCTTTGATATGGCTGCGATCATGAGCCCCCAGCGCAGCTCCGATAAAATAAAGCCACATGGCAATGAAGACGATCAATTCCTCGATGCCGAAAAGGGGAGATTCAAACACATAGCGGAGCATGACCTCGATGAAGACCAAAACGGTAATCAGACAACCGGCGATAATCAGAAACCATCTTTGCAGGTACACCAGCGCGTTCCAGATAAAAAGAAAAAATTTCTTCATTTTTTCACCAGCTTATGGAAGATTTTCCCCGAGGGAATCTAATATCACCTTGGGTGTCACCTCGATGCCTCCTCGGGGAAAACGTATCAGACGAGACTAATCGTGGTATGCTATTTGACCGGGATTCCCACGTTTTTTCTACATTCATCCACCAGTGTCTTGCCCATCAACGGTTCCAGCTTGGGCCAGACATCTTTCCGGACGGCATCAGCGAAGCTTTTCAATTCCGCATCGGTCGGTTGAATGACTTTCAAGCCGTATTCGGCCATTTTCTTCGAAAAATCATCAGCTTCTTTGAGAAAATAATCCCAGCGGCCTTCACACTGCTTCTGTGCGGCTTCGATGAGCACCTTTTGATCATGCTCTGTCAATTTGTTCCACAAATCCAGATTAATAAAGAACCACCAGGGCTCCAGGTAGTCATTGTATTGGATCCATACTTTCTGGACTTCCCGGAATTGATATCCCTGATACGGAGGCCCACCGCTTTGTCCGTCGGCAACCCCTCTTGAAATAGCGCTGAACGCATCATTATACGGGATCGTAACGGGGATGTAGCCCAGTTTCTGCCATGTCAACTCGCAGGCCTTAAGCGGCATCACACGGAGTTTCATCCCATTGGATTTCATTTCCTGCCAGCCTTTGGGTTCCTCTCTTGCGGTCATTCCGGCCCAACCCTGGGGCCAGAGCGCCAGGCCCTTGATACCGTTCTGAAGTAACAGTTTGTCAACCATTTGGTAGTACCAGCCGGTGGTCTTGAAAGCCTCCTTTGCCTCTTCGGTGGAGGTGAACAGGTACGGCATGTAGTATGTGATGACCATTCTCGGATCGAAGGTGTCCGGGAAAGACGACAGGGCGATCTCAATATCCCCGCGCATGGCCAACTCATAGCATTCCACCCAGTCGCAGAGCACCCCGCCGGAGTACACCGTGATATCGATGCGCCCGTCGGTTTTCTCTTTGACCTCTTTAGCAAAGGCCAGGGCACGCAAATCGTGATCATCGCCTACCGGCATGGTCTGAGGCATTCGCCATTTGTACTTATAGTCTGCCGTCTTGCTCGCGGCAACGGCCGTGGACGCCAAACCCGCAACCAAAACCATGGTGATCGCTACAAAAATCCCAATTGATAATTGCCATTCTCGTGACATAATCCGCCTCCTTTTTTAGAGTTGTTTAAAACGTAAGTGATGAATCGGTGGGAACCTGTCGCACTGGGTTGTGACTATGTCAAAAAAAAAATGGTATGTCAATCTCTGCGGCGGCACCAACAGGGTAACGTCAAAGTAAATCGTAACCCAGCCAGATGAAAACAATTTGATTCTCCGGATGCAGGCTAAAAACACCAAATCGCCAGTTTCAATACTCAAATTCTTTACCCTGTTAAATTATTACATCCATAGCGTAACCCATTTGTTTACGTTGCAAGAGTCGAGGTCTTAGGTCCGCCTCTGGAGGGATACCGCAAATCCCATCTGGTTTTTGAATGAGGAATGGATTCATTTTGTATTTTGTTTGATTGACAGGATCAATCCGCCGAACTGAAGGCGGACTTTCAGCTGGATATTAAGGATATTTTTTTCTGGTTTTCCGAAAGAAAACCAGAAAGGCTAATCCGCTAGCGCGGAAAACTTTAACAGTACCATAAACACTCCGGTCCGTTTCGCACCTTATCGGTTTAACTTTCATTACCTCGCCGAAGGCGATTGTGTTTTATTGGTTTCTTCCGGAAACCAATAAAGGTAAAACAAAATCCTCAAAATCCGGTAAATCCTGTCTACTTAAACCTCAATTTGATAGTTGTTTTTTGGTGCTTGGGATTTTTATGATTTTTATTAAACAGGTAATTTTTGTAAAATCAGTCGACTACTTATTTAAATGACGGAACTCTGGGTACTAAGCGGGGTGAATAATTCGATTAAAATTAACAGGGTCTGTATCGCCTTCGGTGTTTACAAGCAGCACCGAACAATCGGGCAGGTTGATCCGATCCCGGATCGGTTTTAATGTCTCATCGCCACACAATGCGATCAGGCCAGCCAGTCCCGAGGCCCCGGATTCACCGGATATGATCGGAGTATCATTCCCCTGGACATGATAATAGGCACGCATCGCTTCTTCCGCATAACAATCGTCAATAGCCACGAATGCATGCATGGCATCCTTTACAATCGGCCATGCCGCCAAAGACGGGATGCCACAATTCAAACCGGCCATAATAGACGTCTGATCTCCTAATGTCGCTTTTGGCATCCCCTTTCCCTTAAGAATGGATTCCAGGAAGCAGTCGGATTCGGTGGGCTCGACACAAACCAAATAGGGTCGCCTGTTTCCGTAGCGATGGGTATAAAACCATGATCCAGCGGCTGCAAATCCACCGACGCCAGCCTGCAGCAGAACCAGGTCAACTCGGGGTTTTTCAGGTGTGTTTATCTGATCCAATTCATGAAATATCGTACTGTAGCCCGCCATAATATATTTAGGGATCTCCATATACCCTTCAAACGCCGTATCTGATATGGAAACCCAGCCGTTTGCTTTGGCATCCTTATCGCACCGGGCAACACAATCGTCAAAGGTGCCGTTGACTAAAACTACCACACCCCCTTCGTTTTCAATACTTTCAACACGCGCCCGAACGGTATTTTCGGGCATATAAATGACCGCACGCTGCGTTAATATTCGTGCAGTCCAGGCAACCGCCCGTCCATGGTTTCCATCGGTGGCGGCACAAAATGTTTTAGCGCCCAGTCGGGTCAACTGTGCGGGGTCCTGAAAAACATCGACTCCGAAGTGATCCCCGAAACGGGACTCCCACTGGTCTTTTAAATAGCGAAAAATCGCATAGGATGCACCCAGGGGCTTAAAGGCGTTGATACCGAAACGATGCGCTTCGTCTTTGACGTACAGCTTTCGGATACCCAGGTGTTTGGCCAGAGCGGGTCGTTCGATCAATGGTGTTTTTGCATATCCGGTGAGCGAACGATGTAATTGTTGAATTTCCGAGTCGGTAAATGCGGTGCATTTGTCGATTGCCCAGATGGGTTCAGGCTGGCAATAGGGGTTAAAGCTGAATTTAGACGTCATCTTTTTCCATCAATTTTTGTAATATGCCTGTTTCATTGTTAAATTCATCAATCATGGCATCCCAGGCTTCAGTCTGGCTGAAGATTTTTTCCCATAGGTTCCGGTCTTCCCAGAGCTGATTCAGATCTTCGACCGGTTTTTGCTGTTGTTCGACCCAAGTGAAGTATTTCAGATTATGGATCGCCTTTCGATCGTAGTAGGTCAATTCTTTGAAATGATCGTTGGTGACGCCCATCAGGCATTTTTCCATATCCTTTGCCGCTTGAAGCATTTTGTATGCTCCGTGGGTATCGGACAATTCCTCGATTCTGGATCGATACATATCTGCCGAATCCGTCGCCACCGTAACCACAATATCGTCATTTGTCATTTCATAGTGTTTGGCGGTCTTTATGGCCGTGAGCATATTAGAAATGCTCGATATTCCGAGTAATTCCAACTGGATAACGATGTCTTCGGAGACGCCTTGGTCAATCAGCATCGTAATGCCTTCCGGTTCGTTGAACAGCCGCAATATGCGCATGCAGTATTCATCGTCGATGGCTGCGACGGCATCCGTATTTCGAATGTTATGGACCCAGGGCACATGCTTGTCGCCGATACCTTCGATACGGTGGGCGCCGAATCCGTTCAGTAACAGCGTTGGGCATTGCAGCGCTTCAGACGCCACCACAATGATTTGAGGATGCACTGTTCGCAGATAATCACCGGCGGCGATGGTTCCGGCCGATCCGGTGGCGGAAATATACGCCGATAACAAACTGGAGTCCGTACGAAGTGACTCAAACACCTCCTCGATGGCCGGCCCGGTCACACTGTAGTGCCAGCAGGGGTTACCAAACTCGTCAAACTGATTGAAGATGATACAGTCTTTGCGGTTTTTACGGATGTCCCAGCAGGCATCATAAATTTCCTTCACATTGGATTCACAGCCCGGGGTGGCGATGATCTCTGCGCCGATTTCTGTTAACCAGGTAAAACGTTCCCGGCTCATTTCTTCCGGAAGAATGGCCACGGCCGTACAGCCCATCAGATCAGAATCAAACGCGCCCCCCCGACAATAGTTACCCGTGGACGGCCAGACCGCTTTGTGATAGGTGGGGTCAAACTGACCGGTGATAATCTGCGGTGCTAAACAGCCGTATGCGGCACCGACTTTATGCGCCCCGGTGGGAAACCATTTTCCAATAAGCAACACGATGCGAGCATCGACTCCGGTAAGGCTTTTCGGCAATTCAATATAATTGACCGGCCCGTATCGACCGCCATTTTCAATCGGTTCATTTTTCCAGGTGATCCGGAAAAGATTCATCGGGTCTCTGTCCCAAAGACCGATGTGTTTCAGCTTTGATTGGATGATTTCCGGGATCAGATCCGAATTTCTCATCTGCTTAAATGTGGGTAGGATAATGCCCTGTTGGCGAAACCGTTCAACCGCCTTTTGGCGAATATCTGTGTCAACGATTTTATCGATAAGCTGAATCATAGGTTTTCTCTAATCTATATTGCAAGATTGCAAGAGTTTAGCCACAAGACACTAAGATTATAATTCTTTTTGATTTTATCAAGAAGACCTCGTGTAGTGTTCTCATATCATATATGTTACATGTTGTATCTACGATTTTTTAACGACGGATTCTTCTCTATTTAAAACTGCTGATAGAAAAAGTGGAGGTATCCCATGATAACCAAGGAACGGGAATCGAGACTCATTCACCTGTGTTCCGATCTGATTCGCATCAAGAGTTATTCCGGACAGGAAGCACAAATTGTTGCGCTATTGAAAGAGGTATTCGAAAAGGTAGGATGCAAGGACGTCACCATCGATGAATATGGGAGTATTATCGGCAGGTTAAAGGGCAGACGACCCGGTAAAATACTGATGTTTGATGCCCATGTCGATACCGTGCCGGTGTCGGATCCGAAAAAATGGGAAATTGATCCGTTTGGTGGTGAGGTCGATAATGGCCGTATTTACGGTCGCGGCGCATCCGATATGAAGGGGGCGCTAAGTGCGATGATTTCAGCGATCGACTATTTTACAACGGATACACAAAATAGTTTTGATGGTGACATCGTGGTGGCTGGCGGGGTACAGGAAGAGGCTTTTGAAGGCGTTGCATCACGCAGCATCAGTCATCGTTTCAAACCGGATTTTGTCGTGATCGGCGAAGCATCGAATCTGAATCTAAAACGGGGTCAGCGCGGTCGCGCGGAGATTATCGTGGAAACCTTCGGGAAACCGGCCCATTCCGCAAACCCGACAGAGGGGTTGAATGCGGTATACAAGATGACCCAACTGATTGACGCCGTCCGTGGCTTGCCTGCCGGTCGGCATCCGGTTTTGGGGGACGGCATTCTCGAGCTCACCGATATCAAGTCCAGCCCGTATCCGGGATTGTCCGTTATACCGGAATATTGTCGTGCTACCTATGATCGGCGGTTGCTGGTGGGCGAAACAAAAGAAACGGTTTTGACCCCCATCCGGGAATTGATTGCTGCACTTGGAAGGGATGATTCTGAGTTCAATGCCAAGGTATCCTATGCCTTCGGAAAGGAAGATTGTTATACGGGGTCACCCATCGAAGCGGAACGATTCTTCCCGGCGTGGGTCTATGATGAAGACGATGAATTTGTTCAAACGGCATTCCGTGGACTCAGAGCGATCGGTCTCAGACCGAAAATATCTCACTATGCCTTTTGCACCAACGGATCCCATTATGCCGGCGAGGCCGGGATTAAAACTATCGGTTTCGGACCATCCGAAGAAAGCCTGGCTCACATCGACAACGAATATATTGAACTCTCTCAATTGGTCGATGCCTGTCGGGGCTATTACGGTATCCTGAGCGCTGTGTTAACAAATCGATAATAGACAATATGTAAGAGTTTCGCCACAAAGACACCAAGGCTCTATGATTATAAATTATTCTTTATAGGGTACCCTCAGGGGATCGTCGTTTCGGTATCAATTCTGTCATCCTAGCCGAGTTCATTGTTGAACATCAATTGGTATTGACTTCTAAAAGCGTTATCTTCTAAAGTGATCATATATTTTAAGATCGTTAACTCACTTTTAGAAATTTTCAATCCACGGGAAACAATCTGAAAATCTTCTGAAACCTCCCCTGGTAGAAGGGTGATATTGTCTGGTGTACCCCGAAAGGCAAAACCAAAAGTGAGCAATTTGAACTGAAAGCCCTGTTAGGCACCCGATAAGAGAGGAATACTGATACAGATGATTCAGTTTGAATGGGATCATGATAAAGCAGCAACAAACCATAAGAAACATGGCGTATATTTTGAAGAAGCTGCCACGGTGTTTTATGATCCCTTATCGGCCACTTTTGAAGATCCGGATCACTCGGTGGGGGAGCAGAGGCTAATTACAATTGGTTTTTCATCCCGCGATCGTCTTCTTGTGGTCTCGCATACAGATAGAGGTGAAACCATACGCATTATAAATGCGCGGCCCGCAACGGTGCGAGAAAGGAAGCGACATGAAATCTAAGATACAAAAGGGCAATGATGAATTACGCTCCGAATACGATTTTGACTATTCAAAAGCTGTTCGAGGGAAATACTACAGGCGGTTAACAGAAAAAGGATCGAATATAATCGTCTTAGAACCTGATGTTGCCAAAGCATTCAAAGATTCAGCAGGGGTTAATGAAGCATTGAGATCTTTGCTTGATTTTACTCGAGCAACGCAGCGCCTAACACGTCGCGACAGCGGACGCAAAAAAACGCGTCGCTGAGCTTTTCGATAGCCTTTGGCTGGGTTATGGGTCCGTTAATTCACGTCTCGGAAATGCTACAAGCAATTGATATTATGTTTTTTTCTGCATCCGTATATTCTCATAAAAATTCACTTTTCTGATTTTTACGAGACGGTCTTTATTGAAACACTCAACAAACGAAAGGGGGTTCACATGACAGGAAGAATATCACGAAGAGATTTCATCAAAACAACCATGGCCGGTGCTGGCGCACTTGCGGGAGTGGGTGCGCTTGACCCAAGCGGATTTTTCGCCCATGCCGCGGAGCCGATTCAACGGGGCGGCATTTGGCGGTTTGCATCCTCGTGGACACCACCGACCCTCGATGCGCACCGAATTAGCATGTACTGGACAAGTGTTGGCGGGATGTATGACTGTCTGATATCCACGAAAGTCAATCCAAAAACCAATGCGCTGGAATTGATTCCGGGATTAGCTACGGAATGGCAGGTCGAAAAAGACGGCAAACGCATCCTGTTTCATTTGCGAAAAGGTGTTCAGTTTCATGACGGCAGTAAACTTGACGCGAACGTTGCCAAATGGAATTTGGACAGAGTCCGTTCCCATCCCAAATCTTATCTGAAATCCGATATTCAGGAAATCGATAGCGTTGAAGCGCTAAATGACGATACCTTAGCCGTCAACCTAAAATATTCTTCAGCAAGCCTGCTGTACAACCTCTCCGATGGCCGATTGTGGAGTGCAATGGTGTCAAAAGCATTCCAGGAAAAGTACGGCGACGATGAATTGGCACGCAAGGGCTGCGGCACCGGACCGTTTCGTTACAATAACTGGATCGTAGATCAGAAGATTATCTTGGACCGCTTTCCGGACTACTGGCAAAACGGCGCTGATGACAAACCTCTGCCTTACCTGGATGGGCTCGAAGAACACTATCGTCCGCAGATCGACCAAGCGGTGATCGATCTTCGCGCCGGTGGGTTGGACACCGTAGAGAATCCGGCCGCCCGGGATGTTAAAGCGATCAAGGATGACCCCAATCTTGTATACATTGAACTGCCGCCCTACGAATGGCAAAAGATCTGCATCGGATTTAACGCGCGAAGAGGCCCGTTTACCAGCCATGCATTGCGGCAGGCTGCTTGTTACGCCATCGATCGCGAAAAGATCGTTAAGATTATGGGATTCGGAGTCGCACGGGTCCATCAATATCCGTGGATCAGCAAGGGCCAGCCGGGATGGGCACCGGAAGATTGGCCGGACTATTCCTACAATCCGGAAAAGGCCAAGGAACTGCTAAAAGAGGCGTATCCCAAAGGCGTAACTGTGGAATTGTTCAATATTTCGCGGGAGCCGGATAATACGTTTGCACAACTCATCAAGGCTATGTGGGATAAGGCGGGTATTAAAACCGAGCTAAAAAGTTTAGAGAGGCTTGGCTGGATCGAAGCCATGCGCAAAGACACCTTTCAAGCCGGTTTTTGGAGCGCCGCCGCCTACATGGGCGCTTTTCTGCGACCAAAGCTTTTAAGCGACGCCAAGGGCAACTGGGGCCAGTACAAAAATCCCAAGGTGGATAAAATGCTTGAAAAGCATGTACGTACTATGAACATAGACAAACGGCACGAAATAATGAAAGAAGTCCTAAAAACCGTTTATGAATCCGCCGAGCTCACTTCTGCCTACGCCATTACCCAGGCGGTGGGAACCCACAATAAAGTGAAAGGAGTTCGAACCCACTGGCGGTACAACGTCGCGGGTGAGGTGTGGCTAAAGACTTAACAGAATAAAAACGAATCCGCCCGGACGATACAATAGGTTAATCTAATCGGATCATTTGGGCGGATTCGTTATAATGCCCTGGATCGACTCGCCGCACTTTATTTCTATTTCAAGGACCGCCCTTGTCCTTGTCGTAAGCCTCAAATGTTTCCTTTTGCATCCTGTTTTTATGTGTCCAACCATACTTCATGGGGCATAGGGCTCTGATAAGCCGCCCGCAGCCCGTTGACGCCCTTCCTTTGTCCCGCCGTATAGGATACGGCGTAAGCGGAGCCCACCTCAGCCGTCTCATAGACCATTCTGAGCGCTTCCTTCGCGATGTCATGCCGTTTGGTACGATCCACTGTGGAAACCATTTGATTGAGGAGTTTATCGATCTCAGGATGGTTAAAGTTGTTCCAGTTGGATGGAGCGCCGCTCAGGAAGTACCCCCTGAAAAAGCCCCCCAGAGATGCCGAAGCGGCCCAAAACGCCGCGTCGAAGGTGTCCTTTCGCATGGTTTCTATCCACTGCAGCCGCTCCTGACTTTTAAGTTCGGTTTGAATCCCTGCCCGGTCCCACATGCTTTTCACGATCTGAGCCAAGGTGATGTCCGGCTCCCGGAGGATAGCGAAAAGACCTACGGTGGCGCCATTGGGGTAATCGACCTTGGCCAGTGCCTTCGCCTTCTCAAGGTTGAACGAATAATCCGGCCATTCTTCCGGTGCCCAACCCACTTGCCCCGGTACAATCCGCGGATACTGGTGGACTCGGTAATACCCAAATCCCATGATTTTGGCCATTTTTTCCCTGTCGAGGGCATACAATGCCGCCTTTCGCAGGGCATGGCTTTGAAATGGACCCCGGCGTGCGTTGAATCCAAGTGCCGGATGGGCGAATTCCCAAGGCGGTAGTTTGACCAACTCTAAACTCGGATCTGTTTCGATGGTCTTGAAATCACGGGCCGAGGGATTAAGTATGGTGTCCAGGCCTCCGGCCCGTAAATCCACAACCGCCTTATCGATCTGTGGACGATAGTGTTCTTCCAAGCCATCAAGATAGGGAAGTGGTTTATCGTCGGCGCCTTGCTGCCAGTAATCCTCGAAACGCTCGAGAATAACCTTGTCATCGACGATCCAGTTCTTGTAGCGGAACGGCCCGGTACCGCAGCCTTTTCGGGCCAGTTCGTCTTCACCGTGTTTGTCATGGAAGGCCTTGGAGACCATACCGGCCCACTGTTTACCTGTCGATAAGTTGTAGAGCAAGCTCGCCACGGGAACCGTGGTTTGGATGGCGATGGTATAATCATCCAACACCTCAACGGTGTCTATCTCCTTGATGAGAGACTTGATATAGGACTTGGGATGCTGGCGCACTCGGTCAAGGTTCCATTTTGCCACTTTGGCATCAAAGATGGAGCCGTCGTGGAAGCGGACACCCTTTCGCAGGGTGAAGATGAGGCGCGTATCCGTTTCGTAATTCCACTGGGTGCCCAGCATGGGGACCAGACTCAACTCATTGGTTTTCGGATCGATTTTGGTGTCCACGAGGCAGTCGTACATGCCGCCGATACTGCCAAACCATTCGCTGATTCGATGAACATCGAGATTCGGTACCGTCCTGTTTCGGGCAAAGCGCCAGACACCGCCTCGTTTGATAGAGGCGCCGGCCATTGCTTTTGTCGCACCGGGTCCCAGGGCAGCCGCTCCCGCCAGCGCACCCGCCAAAAGGGAGCTTTCTTTTAAGAATTGCCTTCTTGTCAAATCGTGTGACATGATTTCCTCCTTTCATTCTGGAATTAAAAAAACGTACAAGTTGAACGGAGTCTCAGTTTTTCATCATGCTTTACAAAGGCCCTAAAAAATTTTTCATACTAGAAATAACAAATCAAAAAGAAGGGGCAAAATTCACTTTCAATCGGAAATATAAATAGACGTTCTCTATTATTTCTCGATTATCAGATCAAATTAACGGAATCAACATAAAGAATGTTTGCCGTTCACATCAATCTCGATTCATATGCAATTTTGGACATAAAACCTTTAATACTTTTAACTAACCATAACATCGGGCGGCAAGTTACACACTTTATTAGCTATTGCGCCCCCAGATTTTTCTGCTAATATGGTATTGTTTGATTCATGATCCCATGACCATGACACAGCCTCAAAGGTAGTGTTCTAAACCGTTTAATAAGCTCGACTATAGGGTAACAAGTGCTTCGCCCGGATCATCTAATCGGATCATCTAATCGGTTCATCCGGTCGAATCTATTCCAAAAGAATTGGGTCACTCCTGTGAAGAAGAAAAAGTGGCGACTATCACTGTGGTTAAGCGGATTGGGGCTCGCAATTCTGGCGTTTTTTGCCATTTTCGAACGACTGGTGTGCCCCTATGATCCTCTGGGACTCGATTTCATGCCCCTTGATCCGCCGGGCTTGAAGAATCTCTTCGGTACCGATAACTTAGGGCGTGATGTTTTTAGCCGGTTTATTGTGGGCGCAAGAATTTCTTTTGTAGTGGGATCGGTATCGGTCTTTTTTGCTGCAACCATCGGCACCCTGACCGGCCTGGCAGCAGCCTATTTTAGGCGAATTCAGGCGGTGTTTATGCGTATCATCGATGCCATCTGGGCATTTCCCATGATACTGCTCGCCCTGTCTCTTGCCACCAGCATGGAACCCGGCTTGGGCGCCGTCATCATTGCCATTGCCATCGTATATAGTCCGCTTTTCGCCCGGCTCGTGTTCGCCCAGTCCCTTTCTATCTTAGAACGGGATTTTGTCCAAGCAGCAAGGGCCTTTGGTTGCGGACACATCAGACTCCTTTTAACCCATGTGCTTCCTAATCTGGCAGCCCCCATATTGGTTCAAGCAACCCTGACGGTGGGCACCGCCATTGTGCTTGAAAGCAGTCTGAGTTTTCTGGGGGTCGGTATTCAACCGCCGACACCCAGCTGGGGAATCATGCTCCGGACAGGCTACAAGTGGCTGGAGCAAGCCCCCTGGATTTCCATATTACCCGGGCTTGGCGTGTACGTGACTGTGGTGTCGTTCAGTGTTTTGGGCGATTGGTTGAGGGTTATTCTAGATCCCAAACAATTAACAAAGAGAGTCTAATCGTGGGTGCATTTATCATTCGACGTCTGTTTCAAACACTCATCACCCTCTTTATCGTGACGGTGATCTCTTTTGCATTATGCATGATCCTGCCGGGAGATCCCACACTCTCATTGGTGGGACCGGACGGTGCCACCGAGGAAATGCTCCAGGTGTATCGAAAAGAGCTGGGGCTGGATAAACCGCTTTATATTCAGTACGTAATTTGGCTGGGTCGTGTGGTAAACGGTGACTTCGGTGTTTCCATTCGAACCCGGGCCCATGTGACGACCCTCTTTGTTCAGCGGCTTCCGGTGACCCTCCAGCTCCTTGCCATGGGAATTGCCTATGCCCTATTTATCGCAATTCCCATGGGAATCATGTCCAGTCTCCGACCGAATACTTGGGTGGATACCACCGGAACCGTTGTCGCGGTGAGCGGGGTGGCCATGCCCCAATTTCTTCTGGCAATGTTTCTCATTCTTGCATTTTCGCTATGGCTGGGCTGGTTTCCGTCTTCAGGATATGTGGAGCCCTGGAAAGATTTGTGGCGTAGCATTGTCAGTTTGACACTACCTGCCGTATCTTTGGGTTCGGTGGTTGCCGCCGAGATGATGCGTCAACTGAGATCCTCCATGCTGGAAGTTCTTCAAGACGAGTATATCCAGACCGCTCGAGCCAAAGGATTGGCAGAATTCATTGTCGTCCTTAAGCATGCGTTGCGAAACGCGTTGATTCCTGTGGTAACGCTTCTGGGATTGAGAATCGGCCGTTTGATTGGGGGACTGGTGATAATAGAAGTTGTTTTTTCTTTACCGGGAATCGGACAAATGCTGATGAATGCAGTGATTTTCCAGGATATCCCGGTTCTACAATCCGGTGTTCTACTCGTTGCACTTTCTGTGACAATCTTGAACCTACTGGCTGATATCAGTTACTCATTTCTCGATCCGCGGATACGGTACAGATAAAATGAGAAACCAGTCCTATGCAGATCCCTTTCCCATCGCTTCAGATTCGGAGGTGGTTCTGAAGGTAAAAAACCTTAAAACCTATTTTGACACCGATGAAGGCGAGGTAAAAGCTGTAGACGGTGTGAATTTTCAGATTCGCTCGGGCGAAACCCTCGGTGTTGTGGGTGAGTCCGGATGTGGCAAAAGCGTAACCGCCCTGTCCATTATGCGCCTGTTTCCCAGTCCGCCCGGCCGAATTGCCGGTGGAAGCATATGGTTTAAAGAATCGAATCTCGCCAGTATCAGCAAAAAGAAGATGCGAAAAATCCGTGGATGCGAGATCTGTATGATATTTCAGGAGCCTATGACCTCGCTCAATCCGGTTTATACGGTGGGTGAACAGATTATGGAAGCCATTCGGCTCCACCAGAAACTGCCCAAAAGAGACACCATATCCAAAGCAAAGGAAATGCTTGATCTAGTGGGTATCGCAGAACCGGAGCGTCGAATTAAAGAATATCCCCATCAGATGAGCGGGGGGATGCGCCAACGGATCATGATTGCCATGGCGCTGAGCTGTCATCCAAGTTTGCTTATTGCCGATGAGCCCACTACTGCCCTGGATGTCACCATACAGGCTCAGATATTGGAGCTGATGAATGATCTAAAAAAGAAGCTGGGAACGGCTATCATGTTTATTACCCATGATCTCGGCGTGGTAGCTGAAACCGCCCAACAGGTCATCGTCATGTATGCGGGGCGAGTGGTTGAACAGGCGGATGTCGTCAAGCTTTTTGAAAACCCCCTTCATCCTTACACACAGGGCCTTATCGGGTCGATTCCAAGCGAAGAGGCCATTAAAACGAAGTCAAAACTTATTGAAATCGAAGGGCTGGTGCCGAGTCTCACAGACTTGCCAGACGGCTGCGCCTTTCATCCGAGATGTTCAAAGCGATTGGAAAACTGTGTGAAAAAAAAGCCACATCTTCTAGAGTCCGAAAATGGACATAATGTAGCGTGTTGCTTGTATGATTGATTTCGAAAACCACGGAATTGCGGGTGCGAAACTTGAATAATTATTTTCACCCAACGGCTTCCGCACAGACGTTTCTGAAAGCGAGGCGGCTACAATAATTGAAAATTTAACATGAATCAAACAAACAACATTCTCTTGCAAATCGAGAATTTAAAGAAGCACTTTCCTATCACAGGTGGCGTGTTTTCCAAAACCGTCGCAAAGGTTTATGCGGTAGATGGAATCGATTTTCATGTCACAAATGGTGAGACGTTAGGACTGGTGGGGGAAAGCGGCTGTGGAAAATCAACGGCAGGCAAACTCATTTTAAGACTCATCGATCCCACCGAAGGGAAGATTATATTTGACGGGCGCGATATTTTGTCGTTACGTCATCAGGAGATGCGCCGGTTGCGGCAAGACATGACCATGATTTTTCAGGATCCCTACGCTTCCCTTGACACCCGTATGAATATCAAACGGATTGTTTCCGAACCGTTAAAAATCCACAATTTAACAGGGTCAAAAAAAGAGACCGAAGAAAGGGTCGCCGGTGTGCTTGAGCGTGTCGGACTTCGTCCGGAGCATATGCGCCGATATCCCCATCAGTTTAGCGGCGGTCAACGTCAACGGATTGCCATCGCTCGAACACTGGTGCTGAAGCCAAAACTCATCATAGCGGATGAACCGGTCTCTGCTCTGGATGTCTCCATCCAGGCGCAGGTGTTGAACCTGCTCATGGAGCTTCAGCAAGAATTCCGGCTAACCTACCTGTTTATTGCCCATGACCTTCGGGTGGTGGAATATGTCAGCAATCGGGTGGCGGTAATGTATCTTGGCAAAATTATGGAAATGGCCGCTGTCGAAGAAATCTACAGCCGACCACGACATCCCTATACCCTGGCTCTGCTGTCCGCTGCTCCCATGCCGAATCCAAAAGCAAAAAAAGAACGAATCATAATACAAGGGGATGTCCCGTCTCCCATTAACCCTCCGCCGGGATGTCCTTTTCATTTGCGCTGTCACTATAGACGGGAGGATTGTTCGGATGCCGTACCCGAATATCGGGAAATCAGCCGGGACCACCATATTGCATGCCATTTTCCCATCAATTGAAAGACCTTCTCGCCAGTTCCTCTTCCACCTGCGTTTTATTTCAACCTGCGGGATTTTTGCCCGGTTTTTCCAATCAAGCCATACCAGCCTTGATAGCGGGTAGCCTTTTTCATCTTGATATTCAAAAAAATTCTATGGGGGATTTTCCCTGATTGTTTAATTCTACCCTATTGTACCGCCTGTATATAGTCTCTTAATGCCTTATTGATTGCCGACTGATAGTGGGGATTGTGGCGTTTGAACCACTCAACAACATCGGAATCGAGCCTGATGGTAAGCTTCTGTTTAATAGGTTTGTAAAAACGGCCTACGATCCCAGAGTCCCAATCTGTGATTTCCGGGATATCCGATGTATCTATATCCTTATCATCCAGAGCGGCTAAGGCTTTT
>JAHEHB010000022.1 GCA_024644775.1 Deltaproteobacteria bacterium | reverse complement strand
TTTCACAAAAGAAGTCAATTCATTTTCCAGCGCGTCTCCTTTGGTAAAACAGAGCTGTCGAATGTCCATGCCTGGAATGATTCCCCCCCCTTTGGTACCGTTCTGGCTGATAATTGTGATTTCATGATTGGCGAAATCCACCGAAATATAGGCGTCTCTTTGAAACATTCTGATCTTCCGCTCTTTTTTTGTGGAGATACGGCTTGCAGTGACATTGGCGACACATCCGCTTTCAAACTCAAGCCGTGCATTGGCAATGTCCACGTGGTTTGAGATAACGGGAATACCTGCCGCGTGAATGTGTTTTATGTCCGATTGAACATAATTCAATATGATGTCAATATCGTGAATCATCAGATCGAGCACAACACTCACATCCGTGCCGCGAGGCTGGTAGGTGCTTAACCGGTGAGACTCGATAAACATTGGTTTTTTAATAATTCCCTCCAACGCAACGACTGCCGAATTGAATCGTTCAAGATGCCCGACTTGTATAAGAAGTCCCCTTTTTTCCGCAAACCCAATCAGTTCGTCTGCTTCCTCAATTGACGTCGTCATCGGCTTTTCAATCAGTATATCCACATCACATTCTAAAAAATATTTGCTGATTTCGAAGTGATTCGGTGTGGGAACCGCGATGCTGATCGCATCAACTTTTCCGGAGAGGTTTTCGTGCTGGAAATAGGGTGTCGTCGCGTATTTTTTTGCAATCTCCGTCGCTCTGAGTTTATCGATATCCACGACTCCCACAAGATCCACATCTTCCATCTTTGCATACTTTTCGGCATGGAAGTTCCCAAGATATCCGACACCGACGACACCCACTCTAAGTTTTTTCATTGTATATTACCTATTTAGTGTCCTTCCACAAATGAGCAATTTCGCTCAAGTTCAAGAAAGGCGAGGATTTTAACCACAGGCATACATTGAAGTATTTCGAGGATTAAAATCTGAGCCTGACGCCGAAATTGGGCGAAAGGGCCATTTGTGGGTGGACACTATTTACGAACTGGGAACTGCTTCGGCACTCTCCATGGCCACCACCGCTATACCATACTGGTCGGCAAGTGCAACCATATCTTCTCGGTCAAATACGATGGCGCTACCCGCTTCGATAGCCAACAATCGGATGCCTGCTTCAGACATGGTCTGTATCGTTTGAGCTCCCACCGCCGGCATATCGAATCGTTGATCCTGATTGGGTTTACACACTTTGATGACCACAGCGTGCCCCTTGCAAAGGCTGCCCCCCCTTCTGATGGCGGCATCGGTTCCCTCTATGGCTTCCACCGCCAATACCGTACCGTGGCCCACAACGACGCATTGCCCAATATCGAGCCGGCCAACCTCCTTGGCCATTTTCCATCCGATTCGAATATCCTGCGTTTCGATCCGGTTGGGTTTCCGTTTTGTCCAACAACCCGTCTTTGCGATGAGCTCCGGAAGTAGGTAAGTGGAAGCCAACACCTGGATTCCTTCTTTTTCGAGTAAGTCGGAAAAAGCCCTTAACACACCGTCGTCATGTGAGGTTCGAAGCCGCGCGATGAATGATATGGCCCTCATGTCCGGCTTAATATCTGAAAACATCTTTGTTTTTCGGATACCACCGATCATCACCGTCCGATGGACGCTATTTTTTTTGAAAAACTTTATCAACCGGTTGATCTGTCCGAGATGAATCCACTCAAGGCCATCCACGTGTTTTCCAAGAACCGGATCCGTTTCGTTTATGTAAGCAACGGCGTAGACAGAATACCCTTTTTGTTTGGCTCTTTTGGTAAAAATTAAAGGGAATTGACCGTTTCCTGCAATAAGTCCAATCCGCATAACCCTGTCCCGTTCTATTCGAACGCCAAGTTATTCTTCCCCCGAACCCTTACCGGAGGCATCTGTGAAGTGATGGAAATTCGAGCAGCTTTTGGGGAAAAACCCGCACGGATACTATCTTGTAATCCCTCGATGAGAGGAGGTGATGAAATTGATAAAATTAATGACCTCTGGTATTTGATCTACCTCCGCACGAACCCGTTCGATGGCTTCATTGAGAGTCAGTCCTATTCGAAAAATGATTCGGTAGGTTTTTTTCAAAAACGAAATGGTATTTTCAGAAAAACCATGGCGTTTGAGACCAACAATATTCAGACCATGCAATTTGATTCGCGGACCGGCAGCAATAACGTAAGGAGGCACATCCTTTACCATGGCGGAGGCACCGCCAATAAAAGCATAGTCGCCGATACGAACAAACTGGTGAATTGCCACAAGCCCGCCCACCGTTGCATAATCCCCAATCGTAATATGTCCTCCGAGTGTCGCATTGTTGGACAAAACGACTTTTCGACCAATCCTGCAATCATGGGCAATATGTGCATAGGCCATTATGAAACTCTCTTCCCCGATCTCCGTTAGGCCCCCGCCAAATCCGGTTCCGCGATGAATCGTCACAAACTCACGGATCACTGTTCCCCGGCCGATCTTGACATAGGTCTTTTCACCCTCAAATTTCAGAGACTGCGGGACTGCACCAAGGGCAGCGTACTGAAAAATCTGGCAGTCTGAACCAATCGTCACATGCGGCTCAATGACCACGTGCGGGCCGATCACCGTACCGGATCCAATAATAACATCGGCCTTTATGATGGAATAGGGACCGATTTCCACTTCAGAAGCGATTTCTGCCTTTGGATCGACAATGGCGGTCGGATGAATCATGATTTTGTTCCCATAGCCGCCATCATTTCAGCTTCTGCAACCAGCGTCCCATCCACCAACGCTTTTCCTGCCATCTTTACAACCCTTGTACGCAATTTCAACATTTCCAGTTCCAAAATCATTTGATCACCCGGAATCACCGGCTTTCTGAAACGGACTTTGTCGATTCCCGTAAAATAAATAACACTGCCTGGTTTTTCTTTTGATTGGGAAGAAAAGGCTAAAATCCCGCCCGTTTGTCCCAATGCTTCGATGATCAACACACCCGGCATGATGGGTGCTCCCGGAAAGTGCCCCTGGAAAAACGGTTCGTTAATCGTGACATTTTTAAGAGCAACCACCTTTTTTCCTGGTTCGAGACTCAGGACGCGATCCACGAGAATAAACGGATATCGATGCGGTAGAAACTCCATGATTTTCCGAACATCAAGACTCGTATCCATGTCCTTCTCCCAAAGAGGTAACAATGACTGATTATTTTATTGTTTATCACCGACGCTTTCGGTTCTTCCGGACAGACGGTTTAACGCTTTTAGCTGCCGCTCCATGGTATCGATTTTTTTCTTTAGCTCAGGAAGCCGTTGGACAAGCTTTTGAGATTTAATATACTGAAGATACGGAAATCCGGGGGCACCTAAAACGGTTTCACCATCTTCAATATCTCTTGAAATCCCGGCCTGCGGACCGATCGTCGCATTGTCTCCGATGGTAAAATGGCCGGCTATGCCTGCCTGCCCTGCAATGGTCACATGTTTTCCGATGGTGACACTTCCGGATATGCCAACTTGCGCAACGAGTACGCTATCTTCCCCCACAGTGACGTTATGTGCAATTTGAATCAGATTATCTGTCTTGACCCCTCTTTGTATCCAGGTCTTGCCAAAGGTCGCTCGATCAATGGTATTGCACGCACCGATTTCAACGTCATCGTCAATCTGAACAATACCAATTTGCGGAATCTTATGATAGGTGTCCTTATCCGGGGCAAATCCAAATCCGTCACTACCGACGACGGTTCCTGCATGAATGATCACCCGGCTGCCGATCTTACACCGATCCAAAATGCTGACATTCGGCAAGATCTCCACATCATCTCCAATGGACACTCCCTCACCGATAAACACATGGGGATGCAGCGTCACGCGATCACCGAGTGTAACGTTGTCTTGTATCACCACAAACGGGGCGATGGCAGGGGCCTCCCCGCACACGAAATTCTCACCGAGCCATGCAGCTTCATGAATATCGGGTTTTTGCGTTTTTTTCGGATGAAAAGCCTCAACGACTTTCGTGAAAGCAACCAGTGGGTTCTCGGTTAAAATCAGATTTTTATCGGGGCTCTCAAAACCGTTCGGAACGATTATGGCCCCGGCATTTGTCCGGTTGATTTTCTTTAAATATTTCGCATTGGCCGCAAAGGTGATATCCTCTTTAACGGCATCATCAAAGGGGGCAACACCAAGAATCTCCATGGTGCTTTCGCCAACGACTTTACCGCCAACAAGATCTGCGATACGAGCAAGTGATAATGTCATAATTCGATATTCGCTTTTTCATCCTCCAATGAGGCGCCGCAAAGCCAGGGTCTCTTTTTCGATCATGCTGACCGCTTCGGCGGTCAGCGGCGGCGCTCGTCTGAAAAACCTGGTAAAATCCCAAATCGGATCACCGGTAGAAATAACTTAAAGGCGAGAAGACCAGGAAGCCTGGAGGCTATAAGGCTTTCCAGCCCCTGGCCTTTTCGCGTCCAAGCTTTCTCGCCCTAGCTCGCCTAAGAAACCTCGTTTCTTGTCGTGATGAATCCAGCTCTGCTGGCGGCGGTGCTGAACACTGAACACTCAAATTACTGCTTTTTGGGCGTGCTTGGTTTACGAGATAAATCGGTATTATACTTTTGAATCAGTTTATCTGTAATATCAAGCGTCTTCGGCATATAAACGACTTCTCCCGATCGTTTTTCCACAATAAGTAAATAGCCTTCAGATTTTCCCATCTCTTTGACAAGTGTGATCACCTGTTTTTGAATCCGCTGTACAAGCCTGTTTTCAAAATCCTTGAACTCTTTCATATATTTTTTTTGCAAGGTCTTAAAATCATTAATACTGATGCGTATCTCCCGCTCCTTGTCTTCCCGCATCTCCTTGCTCATGACCAAAGCTTCCCGCTCCAGCCGCTTTTTGTTATCTTCAATCTCAGCCCCTTTTTTCTTGAGTTCAGACTCCATGATTTTACCTCTTTTATTGATCTCAGCCTGTGCACTTTTTCCAGCACTTGAATTTTCCAGTATCCGCTGAAAGTCAATCACACCGATCTTAGCCACATCAGCTGCATAAAGCCCGTGACCGAAAAAAAGAACAAAGCAAAACACTGAAATACATCCGAGTCTGATTGCGCCCATAATCTCCCCCTTAAACGAATATATTGTTAGTTAGTGCTTGTCCGAAAATGGCTATTTTTCCCAATTTCTGTGTCAGGCTCAAATTTTAATCCTCAAAATACTCAATGTATTCCTGTGGTTAAAATTTTCACCTTCCTTGAACTTGGAAAAACTATCTCATTTTCGGACGGGCACTAGTTAATCAGGTCATTGGTTGATCCAACCGGTTTCAATCTAAAAAGCCCCACCCATCGAGAATTCAAATCGCCCTTTTTGCCTCATCTCTTCGTCAGGATTGATCGGATACCCCCATTCAACACGTATGGGACCCACCGGCGAGTACCACCGAACGCCCGCGCCCGCACTGTAAAACAAATCCCCGAAATCCACTTGTTCGTCGCTGGCGTACACATTACCGGCATCGTAAAATACAACACCCATAATTCCGGCTTTTTTATAGATCGGTACAATATATTCTAGATTCATTTGAACATACTTCTCACCCCCGATTTGTGCGCCATCCTCATCTCTTAGACTGATATCCCGCCAATCATAACCCCGCACGGTATTGATGCCACCCAAATAAAACTTCTCATAGTCAGGGAGTACTTTACCGGAGCTTTCCCGTACCCAACCGCCGGCGCCGTGAACAAAGCCGGTCGTGCCCCAAAACAATGGAAAATACCATCCCGTACTGCCCACAAGCTTTATAAACCCGATATCCCCCCCGAGACCCGCATACTCGATAGTACCGTTGTGATCGGAGCCTTGTGTCGGCAAAAATATCCGATCCCTCGAGTCGTAACGAAGTCTGCCCGTAATACTGCTGGTGATATTGATTCCCTCTAAGTCCTTAACGGACTGCGAAGCATCGTTGGTGATGTCTCGAATATCGGCATGATCGAAGTTATAGCCGATATACGCTCTTGTATAATTGTACACCGGATATCCGAATCGTACCCCGCCGCCGATACTATCCTTTACGTACGTGTCCCAATCTCTTTCCCATTTGTACAAATCGACACCGGCAGATAGTGGAATATCAAAAAGCCAGGGCTCCGTAAAACTAATGTCAAATCGCGTCGTCCGGCCGCCGAGCTCTGCTTTAAAATTCAGAATCTGTCCTCTCCCAAAGAGGTTTCGCTCGGTAATGGCGCCGATAAAGAAAAGATTTTCTATGCTGCTGAATCCACCGCCCACGCTGAAGGAACCGGTCGGTTTTTCTTTAACATCAATCTTTAAAACCATCTGATCGTCGCCAGTACCTTTCAGGGTATCCACCTTTATATCCTCAAAATAATCGAGTCGATATAGATTTCGAACCCCTCGCTTTAATCTTTGACCACTGTAAAGCTCTTGTTCATAGACGTCCAATTGGCGGCGAATCACTTTATCCCGAGTTTTGGTATTGCCGGTAATGACAATCTTCTCGAAATAGACCTGCTTGCCTTTTTTCGCCTCAAATAAAATGTCGACCACACGGTTATTTAGATCTTCCTGAATTCCGGGACGAATATCCGCATAGGCGTAGCCTTCGTCAGAGTAAATGTCGGTCAAAGTCAACACATCGTTTCTCAATGTCTCTCTATTGTAGAAATCTTCTTTAACAATCTTAAGGCGCGAGATGAGTTCAGGCTTTTCGCGCACAAGATCTCCGGTAATATCTACTTTTCCGACCTTAAACTGGGGGCCTTCTTCCACTTTCAGGGTAATAGAAATCCAGTTTCCTTCATATGTAACCTGAGGCTCTCCGATTCTGGCTTGAATATACCCGCTGTTTTGATAAAATGCGCCGAGTTTGGCAACATCCTGGGCCAAATCGTCTTTGTTGAGTTCGCCGGATGATGTAATCCAAGAAAAAAAACCCTTTTCCGATGTCTTCATGATCCCTTTAAGTTTCTTGTCGGAAAAGGCGTTATTCCCAACAAAAGAGATTTTATTAATGCGAACTTTTTCACCCTCTTCTATGGTGAATTGCAGATCTGCCTGATTGTTATCCCGTTCCTCAACGTTATAACTCACTTTAATGTTGTGATAGTTCTTATCTTTATACATCTCTTCAATTCGTTGTAGGTTATTCTGAATCTTAAAGATGTTTAGAATGGAGCCGGTCTTTATCGTGAGTGTTTCCAGAATCTCTTCATCGTCGAACACATCATTGCCTTTAAATCGGATATAGCGAAGGGTCTGTTTTTCTTTTACTTTAAAGATGATGACCTTTCCTTCCGGGCTGTCTTCGGATTCGATTCGAATATCATCAAAAAATCCCATGGCATAAATGGATTTGAGATCATCGGAAAGATTTTTCGACACCAAGATATCACCGGGGGCTGTTTTGATTCTTTTTTTGATGGCATCCGCTTCGATACGTCTGTTTCCGGAAATAACAACCTGGGCGATTCGCTCCTTTTTAAACAATTTCATCCCAAAATTGAGCGAAAGCTCTTTTACGGTACTGATCAGTGTCTCAATGCCCTCCCCTTCAATGAAAAACACATCCGGGGCTCCCTCGCCGAAAGATTCTACCATTTTGGCATCGAGGCTGAATTTTTCGCCAATTCGTGTCAGGCTTCCCCACACCACATAATCAGATCCAAAACGCGCACCAAGGCTTCGGATACCTTCGATGTCTGTTATCTTTTGTCGCCATAAGACATCTTCTGCAATGGGAGGTTCAACCATCACCGCACCTTCCTGCGTGAGTTGGCGCTTGATCAGCTCGGGTATTTCTTTTTGTAGATAGGAAAGATCCTCTTTTGCATAAATCTCAAACGGCAGTACAATAACCTGAACGGTGCCTTGAGAAAAAGCACTTGTCGAAAAACAACCCACCATTAAGATCAGAATCCATAGCCTCAATCGGTAGTATCGCATGGAAGACTCCTCAGTTTGTTTCAATGAGTTTGCCGTCAACAATTGTCACGATACGGCACATAAGCGTTGCAAGCTCCATATTATGCGTCACAACAACCAAAGTCATGCAAAATTCCTGATTGAGCTCCAGCAGAAGCTCATGTATTTTTTCACTATTACGTTTATCTAAATTTCCCGTGGGTTCGTCAGCAAGCAATACCGGTGGCTTCAAAACGAGCGCCCTTGCCAAAGCAACCCGCTGTTGTTCGCCACCGGAAAGCGCCACCACCCTGTGATGAAGTCTATTGTCAAGTCCGACCCTCGACAAGATTGCCTCTGCAGATTCCCTCGCCGTACTTTTATGATCCCCTTTGATCAGCATCGGCATCATCGTATTCTCCAGCGCGGTAAATTCAGGAAGCAGATGGTGAAACTGAAAAACAAATCCCACGGAGACATTTCGAAATCTTGCGAGCGTTTCATCATCGTATCCAAAAACATTTTCTCCGCGGAAAAAGAGTTGACCGCCATCCGGTCGATCGAGGGTTCCCAATATGTTTAGCAGCGTAGACTTCCCAATACCGGAAGCGCCGACAATTGCGATGGTTTCTCCCGATCCGATGTCGATATCAACCGATTTTAAAACCTCGATACGGGCCCCGCTATTACTGAAATTCTTACACAATCCCTTTCCACTGATTAACGAATATTCCTGTAATGTCCCTTTGGCCGTCATCTACTTAAAAGCACCGCTCAGGTTAACCATAACGAATCGCCTCAACCGGATTCAATTTGGACGCTTTACGGGCTGGATAGAGGGTTGCGATAAAACAGATGATGATTGTCGCAGATACAATCGCACACACATCCAATGCTCTGAGGCGCACCGGCAGGTTGGTCGTAAAATAATAGATATCCCCGGTAAGCTCATAGATCTCATAGTGTTTGAGAAACATGCAAAGAGCGAATCCGAAGATGACTCCGAGAATGGTTCCAATGGTACCGATGGTCATACCTTTAAAAACAAATATTTTTCGAACGCTTTTGTCACTTGCACCCATGGCCTTTAAAATGGCAATGTCTCGGGTTTTTTCCATGACCATCATGATCAAGCTGCTGGCAATGTTAAACGCAGCAACCAGAACAATCAACGTTAAAATAACAAACATCACGATTTTTTCCAATTTCAGCGCAGAAAACAGATTTCGATTCATCTGCATCCAGTCTCTCGCCCAGTAGGGAAATCCGATATTTTTTATAATTTTTCGTGAAATTTCCCCGGCATTGTAGACGTCTTTCACCCGAACCTCAATGCCGGTCACCGCGCCCGGCATGCGCAAAATGCGCTGGGCGTCTTTTAAATGTATGTAAGCAAACGTACTATCGAATTCATACATACCGGACTCAAAGAAACCGGAGACTCGAAACCGCTTCATTGCAGGTACATGTCCGATGGGAGACATCATTCCACGAGAAGAGATGATATAAACGGTATCACCTTTTGCAACACCCAGTTGACCCGCCAATTCCTTTCCAAGCGTAATCCCCGGAATATTTATCGGAGCACTCGATTGGCGACTTTCCGAGGAAACCGTCAAGGGAAGGTCGCTTAGATTCTCAATAACCCGCCCTGCGGTTTGAGGATCAACGCCTCTCAACACCGCACCAGAGACGCCATTGGCTGAACGAAGCATTATCTGAGTATAAATGAAGGGGGCTGCGGCCACCACACCATCGGTATCTTCTACGATATCAATAATTTTTCGAAAATCCGTAAAGGAACCGCCGTGACGCATTACCATAATGTGTGGTTGTCCCCTCAATATTCGCGCTTTCAAATCCGATTCAAAGCCCGACATTACGGCGATGACAACCATTAGAGCCATCACGCCCACAGTTACCCCGGAGATGGAAAGAAAGGTTATTAACGAGATAAATGTCTGTTTTTGCCTCGCCCTTAGATATCGTTTGCCGATGAAATATTCGAATGACATAAAAAATTAAATTTAGGGATTGAGGGATTCAAGGATTTAGGGATTGTGAAATGAATGACGCTCATGATCTTTCGTCTATGTCATTTACGTACAGTCATAAGTACAAATTAAGGTGCGCAACTATCAATCCGAATCCAGATTATCTTAATCCCCTAATCCCTTAATTCCTCAATCCCTCAATTCCCATATCTGACGGTAAATACTTCCATGATACCCGTGCAATGGATTTAATTGCTGATGTTTGTTTAAATGGTTTTAATTATCTTATTGGTAGGTGGCTGTCAAGATGAAGCTGGCGGATTCATCTGCTTCAGTGTTACCGTAACGGTGGTGCCTTTATCGAGTGCACTGTCAACCTCAAGCCAGCTATTGTAAGAATCAAGTATTCGATGAACGATGGAAAGCCCTAGACCGGTTCCGTTGGGCTTTGTTGTATAAAAAGGATCGAAAATTGACTGAATGGTGTCGTTGGGGATCCCGCATCCATCATCGCGGATCTGGATGCCGATATTTCTGTTTTTTAAAGGAATCATCTTTATATCGATACCCCCCTCCCCATCGATCGCTTCGGCGGCGTTTAAAAGAAGGTTCCACAATATTTGCCTCAAATGGATAACATCCATCTCAACCCAAACATTGGGGAGAAATTCCTTGTCCAAGGCAATGCGTCCCCGACTGGTTCTATCATTTTCAAACAGCTCCATTGTTTCCCCCAGCGCTCCAGCCAGTTCTATGGGCTTTGTTTTACCAGCCGGAGGTTTGGCGAAAAACAGAAAATTATTAACTAAAGCGCTCAACCGATCTGCTTCCCGCAACACAATCTGCATGAGTCTGTCATGATCGGTATCCCGGGGGATATCCTCTCGCAACATCTGGATGGAACCCGAAAGCGACGCAAGGGGATTTTTGATTTCATGAGCGAGGCCTGCAGCCATTTCTCCGATGGCTGCCATTTTCTCAACACGTTTTACATGATCTTCCATGGCAAGAAGATCTCTTTTTGTGCGGCGTTCTTGTTCCGATAACAGACTGCTTAAAAATGCGACAGCAAAACAGGCGAACATGATGATGGTTAGTTTGAAAAGTGCTTGACTCCAAATGTAATTTGCGATGGCGGTATTTGCTTCCACAGCAAATGGATGGAGGATGCCGTAGAACTGAAGATCGATCATGATACCATACTGGATGCTGCATAAAGCCGCCATGATCATACTCCCGCGTCGAAAGAGAAACATGCTGGTATAGATGATCACAACCAGGTAGAGAAATGGAAACATACTCGAATAACCGCCTGTCATGAAAATGATCAGGCTCACGGCAAAGGTGTCGACGACGATTTGGAAGTAGATGAAAAACAGCTCGTGTTTAATTTTAGGAAGAATAAGGGTATAGATGAATGACAGAATTAAAACCGTAATCGTCAATCCGTATAAAAACAAAAGCTGGTCGGTTAAAAAAGTGTGGCTTTTTCGGACTTGATAGATAATGGTGGTACCCAGAAGTAAGGTGGTGAAGACAACCCGAAAAAACATGACCCATCGAAGTCGTTGGATCAACTCGTTTTTAGGTTGTTTCCGACGCATACCCATGGATTGGATAACTGATTGGGGTGACGGATTCAATCTTTCCTTTAATTTGACACCATGCCGGCCATTTTGAATATCGGAAGGTACATCGATATGACAAGCCCGCCGATCGTTGCACCCAAAAACACGAGCATAAAAGGCTCTATCATCGACGTGAGATTTTCGACTGCCTGATCCACTTCTTCATCATAGAAATCCGCAATCTTTGTCAGCATGTCATCCAATGCACCGGTGGACTCGCCCACGGATATCATCTGACATACCATGGAAGGAAACACGCCGCTTTCAGACAGGGGGTCCGCCATGGTTCGCCCCTCTGCAATACCGGTACGCACATCGTATATGGATTTTTCGATGGTCTTGTTTCCCGCTGTTTTTGCGACAATTTCAAGTGCATCCAATATGGCAACCCCGCTGGCCAGCATGGTCCCCATGGTGCGTGTAAATTTTGCAACCGCAACCTTTCTCAGCAACATTCCAAACACCGGCAACCTTAAAACCAGCCGATCCAGAAACGCTCGCCCTTTTTCGGTTCTATGAAACCGTTTAACCGCAATACCAATAATTATCAAGGCACCGATGATATACAGGATCTTGGTTTTAACAAAGTTGCTAAGATTAACGACGATCTGTGTCGGCAAGGGCAGCTCTCCACCAAAGTCGGAAAACATCTTTTGAAACACGGGAATTACAAAGACAAGAATGACCCCTAATACAATCACGGCAATGGCCAGTGTGATAATCGGGTAGGTCATCGCACCTTTGACCCGAGCCTTGAGCTTAGCGGCCTTTTCCATATAGCTCGCCAATCGGCGTAGAATCGTGTCCAGAATACCCCCCGCTTCACCGGCGGCAATCATGTTCACAAAGAGATCGTTGAAGCATTTTGGATATTTTTTTAAAGACTCGGCAAGTGTTGCACCACCTTCAACGGATTCTTTGATTTCTTTTAACATATTTCTAAAAGTTTTGTTTTCCTGTTGCGTATAAAGAATATCAAGGCACTGGATGATCGGTAGGCCAGCATCAATCATAGTAGAGAACTGTCTGGCAAACAGAATAACATCTTTTTCAGTCACCTTTGGCGCAAAAAGGTTAATTTCTTTGGGCTTCTTCTTAACCTTAGTCGGGTTGATCCGAATCCTTTTTAAATGGGTCCGCACGGCCCGCTCATCCGGTGCTTCAAATTCTCCTTTCTGGATTTCGTTTTTTCTGTTTTTTCCTTCCCAAACAAATACCTGCATGGTCAATCCCCCTCGGTCAATAAGCATCTGAATTTCGAGTTTACCTCAGCTCTATTTGTTATAATCGGAGAATTTCCCAGGATCTTCAGTCGGATGATCTGATTTGCCGATGGGAAAGGATGGTGATAGTGAAAAACAGCCTGATTCTACAAGACTTATTCATTTTAAGATGGTATAGTGAAAAAAAATTTTGCATCTCGGTTTTTGAGCGAACCAGGGGCATTTGTAACCATGTCGAACAAGAATCATCTTACGGTTATTACCACCCATACCAATGCGGATTTTGATGCGCTGGCCTCGATGCTGGCTGCCCAAAAGCTTTATCCGGGCTCCCTTGTTATTTTTCCAGGCTCCCAAGAAAAGAACCTGAGAAATTTTTTCATAAAATCGATGGCTTATCTGTTTAACATGGCAGACATTAAGGACATCAACCTTTCAAATATCAAACGACTGGTTCTGGTGGATACCAGACAACCCAATCGAATCGGCAAACTCGCCTCGGTTGTCGATCGATCCGATGTGGAGATTCATATCTACGATCACCATCCCAATATGCCGAATGATATCAAAGGCAACCATGAAATCATTGAAACTGCCGGGGCAACGGTTTCGCTTCTAACTGAGATTATCGACAAAAAAGGTATTCACATAACCCCGGATGAGGCAACGATTCTTTGTCTGGGCATATATGAAGATACCGGTTCCTTTTCGTTTCCTTCCACCACAGAAAAGGATTTCTTAGCAGCGGCAACACTTCTTTCGAGAGGGGCGAACTTGAATACCGTATCAAACCTCATCGACCGGGAGATGAATCCTGCGCAGATTGGGCTTTTAAACGAAATGATCCAGGCCTCAACCCCTTATAATATAAACGGTGTGGAATTGATCGTCACCAGTGTATCTTCTGATAGGTATGTACCGGATTTTGCGTTTCTCGTGCATAAAATGATGCGAATGGAAGATCTGGATGCCATTTTTGCACTCGCAAGGATGGTTAACAAAGTATATATCATTGCACGAAGTAAAGTTGCGGAAGTGGATGTGGGCGCTATCTTAACACCGCTTGGGGGTGGGGGGCACCCCTTTGCGGCCGCAGCAACCGTAAAAGGTAAAACCCTTGTTCAGATAGAACACCGTCTGTTGGAAATCCTGAATCGATTCGTTCGCTCCCAGCGACGGGCAAAGGATCTGATGTCCTCGCCGCCGATTATGGTCCAAGCGGATGTTTCCTGCAAGGAAGCGAGCAGTCTGCTCACTCGTTACAATATTAATGCACTGTTGGTAACCGACAAAAAGGGACAAAAGGATACGCTTGTGGGGTTTATCTCCCGTCAAGTAATCGAAAAAGCCCTCTTTCACAAGTTGGATCATGTCCCGGTCCGGGAGTATATGACCTCGGAGCTGGGGATCGTAGAACCCGATGCGGATATACGGGAAATACAAAAACAAATTATTGACACCAAACAACGCATCCTGCCCGTCATGAACAAGGGGGCTGTTTTAGGTGTCGTTACACGGACAGATCTTTTAAACGTGCTCGTGGGACAATCTCAACTTGCAAGAAACACACTTCCGGATCCGTTAAACGAAATCGTCCACGCCAGAACCCGTAACGTCTTAAAATTCCTCAAGGAGCGACTTTCAACTCGCATTTTGGACATGTTCCGTCAAATCGGGGAAGTGGCAGACAAAATCGGATGCGGTACTTACGTGGTGGGCGGATTTGTCAGAGATTTGTTTCTTTACAGGGCCAATGAAGACATCGATATCGTTATCGAAGGAGACGGCATCGCCTTTGCGAAAAAATACGCAAATTTGGCTGGCGCACGGATCCATTCCTATGCGAAATTTGGCACTGCGGTGATTATTTTCCCGGATGGTTTTAAAATCGACGTAGCATCCGCACGAATGGAGTATTACAAATTTCCGGCAGCGCTTCCCACCGTTGAAATGAGTTCCATAAAACTGGATCTATTCCGGAGGGATTTTATCATTAACACCCTTGCCATCCAGTTGAATGCGAATCGGTTTGGCTTGCTGATCGACTTTTTTGGCGCGCAGAAAGATCTAAAAGCAAAGGTGATTCGTGTGCTGCACAACCTGAGTTTTGTGGAAGATCCCACCCGGGTGTTTCGGGCCATTCGCTTTGAACAAAGATTTGGCTTCACCATCGGAAAATTAACGTCAGGACTTATCGAAAACGCGGTGAAAATGGATTTTTTCAAACAACTCGGCGGTCGGCGAGTATTTAGTGAGCTGCGTCAGATTCTTGATGAAGAAAACCCCAGTGCAGCCATCGTTCGTCTGAATGACTATGGGCTGTTGAAAGTGATTCATCCGACAATAACACTCGAAAATGACCTCGTGGCGTTATTTAATTCCGTAAAAAAAGTGGTGTCTTGGTTCGATTTGCTTTTTCTGGAAGAATTTTATATGAAGTGGGCCGTTTATTTTCTGGCTCTAACCGGACACGCTGATAAACAGGTTTCAGAGGAAATCTGCCGACGACTTGAGTTGGCCCCACGCCATCGGGTTATTTTCTGCAAAGAAAGATTTGCAGCAGAACGAAATCTTTTTTGGTTGGAACGAAAGGTTCCGGTGAAAAACAATGTTCTCTATAAGCGGCTCTCTGAGTTTCGAACCGAACTCATATTGTACATGATGGCCAAAACAAAGTCTGAGAAGGTGAAACGGTCCATTTCACATTATTTTACAAATCTCAGATACGTCGAAACATCCGTGGGCGGAAAAGACTTGGTTAAAATGGGGATTCCGCCCGGACCGATTTATCGACAAATTCTTCAGGCCGTTCTTGATGCGCGATTAAACGGGGAGTTGAAATCAAAACGTGACGAGTTGGCGTTTATAAAAAAACAATTTCCGTGATAGCGCTCCCAACGCGCGCGAGGTTGGTACACCGTCACGTTAAGGAGGAAACCATGTCTAAAAAGAAGCGTATCGTAAGCGGCATGCGACCCACAGGACCGCTTCATCTTGGCAACCTTTTTGGTGCGCTCGATAACTGGATTAAAATGCAGGAGGATTATGACTGTTTTTATTTCATCGCCGATTGGCATGCATTAACCAGTGACTATGAAGATCCGAGTAATATTGAGAAGTTTATTAATCAAGTGTTGATTGATTGGTTGAGCACAGGGTTGTCCCCTGAAAAAAGCACGCTCTTCGTCCAATCCCGAATAAAGGAACATGCGGAACTGTTTCTCATCTTATCGATGATCACCCCGGTGCCGTGGCTTGAAAGAAATCCCACTTACAAAGATCAGATTACGCAGCTCAGCAACAAGGATCTTTCCACGTTTGGCTTTTTGGGGTATCCGGTACTTCAAGCCGCCGATATCATTATTTACAAGGCCTTTGGCGTACCCGTCGGAATCGATCAGGTCCCCCATGTTGAAATAACCCGCGAAATCGCGAGAAGGTTTAACCATCTTTATGGTAATGTATTTCCTGAGCCTGAAGCCATTTTAACCAAAACGCCAAAAATTCTAGGGATTGACCGGCGGAAGATGAGCAAAAGCTATAACAATGCTATTTTTCTATCGGACAGTCCTGATGAAATTGCCGGCAAAGTGTCTCAAATGATTACAGACCCTCAACGGGCACGAAGGAGCGATCCCGGTAATCCGGATGTTTGCAATGTATTTGAATTTCACAAGATATATACAGATGATGAAACCACAGACATAATTAGCAGAGACTGCCGCAAGGCTCAGATTGGCTGTGTGGAATGCAAAAAAATCATGGCGAAAAACCTTATCAAAGCACTCGAGCCTATCAGGGAAAAACGAAAATTTTACGAAGACCGACCTGAGTTGGTTCATGAGATTGTTGAGGATGGCTGTAGTAAAGCCCGGTCCGTGGCAAAGCAAACACTGGAACAGGTACGAGCCGCTCTCGATATGTAAGGGTAACCCAATGACTGACTCAAATTTTAGTGAGTCCGAGCAGATTTTATCCGCATTATACCAGGTGAAGCTTGCGGATATCTTTGAAGGTCCTATGGATCTTTTGATTTATCTCATTAAAAAAAACGAGGTGAATGTCTACGATATCCCCATCGCCCTTATCACACAGCAATACCTCGAGTATCTCGAATGGATGAAATCACTGAATATCGACCTTGCCGGCGATTTCCTGGTGATGGCAGCCACCTTAGCGCATATCAAATCACGAATGCTGCTTCCGATACCCGAGTTAGACGAAGATCAAGAAGATCCTCGAATGGAAATTACACGGCCGCTTTTGGAATATCTACAGTTGAAATCGGCTGCAGAGGAACTTGCATACAGAAATATTTTAGGCAGCGAGACATTCATTCGGCAAATCCGGGATGAAGATTTTGATGATGATTCCACAGCGAGACCTGAAGATCAAATCATTCGGGTAGGACTGTTTGAACTAATCGATGCATTCCGAAAAATATTGGATACCTTGCCGGGTGACAGCCATGTGGATTTTACGACCGACAGAGTTACTGTCACAGATAGGATATCAGAAGTAGTTGATATTCTTGAAAAGAAGGGATCCGTTACATTTACGGAGCTGTTTTCACCGAATTCGGATAAAAGTGACATCATTGTGACCTTCCTCGCTATTTTAGAAATGGTGAAGCTTTACCTTATCCGAATCGTTCAGCACATCCATACCGGCACCATTAGAATTTTCTATCTATAATGGAAGATATTACAGACATCGTTGAAAGCCTATTGTTCGTTGCGGACACCCCGCTGACGGTGGATCGTATCAAACGCGTATTCCCTGATACGGATGCAAAGGAGATAAAAACCGCCCTAAAACGGTTGACCGAAAAATATGATACCCACAAAGGCGGATTTTATCTAAGGGAAGTCGCCGGTGGTTTCCAATTCTGCACGCGACCCGAACATAAAGAATGGATCAAACGTTTCATTCAACCGAATCCCAAACGGTTCAGCAAGGCGGCCTTGGAGACACTGGCCATTATTGCCTACAAACAGCCCATTATTCGGGTTGACATCGAACATATTCGGGGAGTGGATTGCGGCGGTATTCTTCGGATGTTGCTTGAACGGAAATTAATCCGAATACTCGGACGAAAAGAAATCCCCGGTCGACCGTTAATTTACGCCACAACAAAAGAGTTTTTGGAAATTTTTGATTTAAAAGATCTCAAGGCTCTGCCGACGCTGAAGGAAATCGACGCGTTTGGAAATCCCGTCGAACAACCGACGCTTTCTCCGCCTATAGAGAGTGAGAAAGAGGATCAGGCAGAATTAGATGGAAAAAATACTTGACTTCGGGGTCAACATCTCAATATATAAATTCTTATTTTACATGATTCGCCGCATTCGAAAAAAGCGTGGCTTCCAATAAACTTTGAAAAATATTTTGGACGGTGATCAAATTCCCTGAATCGAAACTGAACCGGAACGACAAATCCGCTAAATAGTGTCCGACCAGGGATGAAAAAATTTCTGCAAGATCAAGGCGGGCGTCCGCCTCCGGCGGATTAACCACCCCGATAAAAAAAAATCGGGACAGGCATCCATACATTGAGTATTTTGAGGATTAAAATTCGGAGCCCAACGCCGATATTGCGGAAATTAGCCATTTCTGGATGGGCACTAACTAAGGAGCTCCCAATGAACAGGTCAGATTTGATTAACGAATTAAAAAATCAAACCGCAATAACCAGAAAAGATGCCGAAAAATTTGTGGAAACGTTTTTCGAATCCATATCCCAAACGCTGGCGAATAATGAACGTGTTGAAATCAGGGGATTCGGTAGTTTCACTGTAAAAAAATATAAACCCTATGTGGGGCGTAATCCAAAAACCGGGAACAAAATAGGCGTACCACCGAAAAAGCTGCCTTTTTTTAAAGTCGGCAAAGAACTCAAAGAGTTGGTCAACAACGAATCGTGATGGGCGGTTAACTCAGCGGGAGAGTGCTACCTTCACACGGTAGAAGTCACTGGTTCAAATCCAGTACCGCCTACCAATCATTTCAAGGGGTTACGGTTTTTTCCGTAGCCCCTTTTTGTCGATTGTGACCATTTAACACTTAGAAAATAGTTGACATAATGATCGTTTCTATTATCATATTAAACAGCAAATCATCTTCCCTTTCTCTCAGCCAAGCAGATGAATACCACAAGTATGGTGTTTAACTGTTTGCTAAAAAAAGATGGCGACATATTTATAGGACACTGCCTTGAGCTGGATATTGTAGCTACGGGTAATAGTATTGAAGCCGTTAAAAAAGATCTGGCAGATTTGATCCTTGCTCAAGTTGATTATGCCTTCAGCAATGATAACCTTGAAAACCTCTATCGCCCCGCTCCTCCAGAAGTGTGGAAAGAATTTTATGCATGTCGCCCGCAGACCGAAGACACAGTGCCTCTCAAGTCTAATTTTAGCGACGCAAATTCTATGGAAACTTTTGTTCCGCCTTGGATAATAGCAAAAACGTGTCTTGCCAAATCATGCCGTGTCTAAAAAAGCACTAAAGCTAAGAGAACTCCTAAAAAAACTAAAATCATACGGAATTGTGAAAATGCCAAACCGGGGCAAAGGCTCCGAAATCATTCTACTCAAACCTGATTCACCAAATTCTAAAAAGGGTCTCCAATATCCAAACAAAGATCATGGCCCAGGAACAGAGATTACCATACCCGTCATTAACGCAATATTAAGAAGATTTAATATTAACGATTTTTGGGATTAAACCTTCTGTCAGAAAAAATTTGTTTAAAACAGAAAACGATAACAATTTTTTTCTTGACATCAAACATCGCCATCGATAAAGATGAATATATCGAAATTTTCTATCTTATCTTTGTATATCATCAGTTTCGGCTATTATTAATTAATTTGAATTAATTTAATACAATCACGTTTCTAAGGAAAACTCCATTCGTTTACCTCTAGGGCCAATAATGTGCAAAGCATTCATTTTTTCAATTGCACCGGATAGTTTATCCATCATCAACTTATCCTTTTTATTATACTCCAAAAGTATCCTGCGAATATCACCATTTTCTTCAATCTTTGCATGAACGTGAATAATTTTATGCAATAGATTGGTCATACTGATCGGTTGACCGCCTATAAAATGTTTAATGAAGTACGCATATAGATTTGATAGACTGACTCGATGGAATGTTAATATTTGATCAAGTTCTACATCTACTTTACAGACTGTTTCTTTTCCCTGTAGGCGAAGCCATTCGCGCCTGTGTTTTCTAAGAAGTTTAAAATTATCAAGATGCTCCTTTTCGATCTTTTTAATTTGTCTCTCGTGACTTCGAATCTGTTTCCCATACGTATTTAGCTGTTGTATTTGTTTTTGCGGTAGCTTACGTTTGCCGGACTCAATTTTACTTTGTTGTCGAAGACGACGTTCTTTTGGAATAAGCTCAGCCATTGATTCTTCGTGCACGCTTATCGCTTCTATTGGCTTTTTGAGTATCTTTTCTAAATTAGCGACCATTCTTGCGGCATGCTCTTGTCTTTGTGCAACTTTTTCATCTTTGATCTTCTGTTTCCCATATCCCGCAACTCGATGCAAGGAGACAGTAGCTTTCATCGATTTGAATTGCAACTCTTCGGCCGGCCATCTATTAAAGTAAGATCGTACAATTTCACTGGAGCCAGTCGTTCCTATCGGCAGGCTGGTAAGCAGCACCGTCATTTTGCCATTATCCCAATCTATCTTTATCGCACCGCTTTTGATCAAATAACCTTTTTCTTGAGAATCCTCAAGTTCGATAACAACCTCTCTGAGCGTTGCGTTTCCATACCGATAACGCTTAGCTCGCCCGATACTGACAATTTTTCTTTCTTTCCACTGATTATCATCCAAAGGGGTAATATAATGATATTTCTGTTGCGATGCAAAGGCACGCAGCGTTTTGACACTGTTATGGGCGCCATCCATGACTAGCACTCGCGTCACAGATGTCCTGGAACCCGCGACATCTTCAATCACATCCTCTATTTTTTCGAACATCTTAAGAATATGTTCGCCGCATGGACCATGTCCGGAATAGGTTTCAAAATAAACCGGATTACCAAAAGTATCATGGATGAATACATGCTCCAGACATCCCATTACCCGTCCAAGCATCGTAACTTTATTTTGTTTCACACGCTTTGAGGACCAAAGTGCTTTGGTATTACCATCGATGTAGTAACACAGAAATGTTCGGTAGCTAAGCGCTTTGATCTCAGGCCCCCAGCATTTGCTCCAAAATGTCACGATATTTTCAAGAAGCTTTCCTGATACCCCCAAGTACTTTAATTCATTTAGATATTTCGTCAGCGAACTTTGCTTGTAATCAAAACTGGCAAGGTGCTTTAGCTCTTGGCCAAGCGCCGAATCTACACTTCGGATGCTCCCATTCATCGTGACTACCGGAAGCGACAGTATGGCTAAACTCTTGCGCTCAATGGTTTTTATGTCGTCCCGAATCACATTCATCGATTGCCAATTTTTCTGAGCTCGTTTTTGGCTAATTGAATCAAAGCGGCTTTTTCTGATATCTTCGCGTTGATTGTATTTGGTTGTGAATCTGCCAAATTTATCGCGTCCTTTTTTGTCAGAACAACTCGCGCTGGATCTAAAGGCTTTTGTTCTCTTAAACGATTTGATAAACTCCTTAATGGCGGTGGCTGTCATCTGGACCCAGCCAAGATGATATGCCAGGGCTACGATCAACTCAAAGCCGCCACAAGAATTGTGCTGAACTTCTCGCTCATATTTTCTAGGCCGTCCTTTTGTTCGTTTCTCTTTAACAAGATTGAGTCTTTGCAAAACCCTTGTTATACCCGATGGACTCAATAGGATACCATACCTCTTATTAACGGCTTGCTGTATCCATTGGGGACTTATCTCAGGATTGCTTTCAACACATCCTGCAATGAAGGCCTCACTATCAGCAGTGAGTTTCTTATTGCCTCCTTTACGCCTTTTATCACCAAGGCTTGATTCGCCAAATTTCTTTAATTTTTTAGTATACAGGTAATACTGTGAACGGCTAAACGGAACTGGGTTGCTTTCAAAAAATTTTTTTACCGGAAGTTTTGACTTTTCTATCCTATTTATCCAGGCTATAATATCCTTCGTGCGGACATCGGTATCATCAGGGTCAATTTTGTTTTTCTGGTTGGGCATGGCTCTATCTCGCATACTCAACCATACATATACTCTGTATTAAATTATGTCAATTAATTTATTAATGGCCGATAGTCATGTATTTTGGACATTGCGCCATAACATCTCTTACCGCACCTTTCACCCCCCCGTGGCCCTCCAGGTGGTAGCAGGATATAGATAAAACCGGCTTTAATATTTCTTGAATAATCCATGTCAACACCTTCAGCACTAAAGCATCCCGGGACGACCAGACAGCAACCCTTTCGCCACGCGACAAAGTTATCTTCTTTTGTATATCAAATTGATACGCTCCCTTTCGAAACATATCCGCGATAGATTCTCTGTTATCTTCCCAACCTCTGCGAAAATCCCAGATGTCTGATGATGGAGGGTGTTTTTTTCTTCTCCGAAACAGCCATTGAAACGCTTCAGAGAATAATTTTCCGAGATAACGATTTGACGGAAGTTTTGACATGTCTCATTTTTTCACAATATTTTCAGTCAAACGTGATTTAATTTGAGCATATGATATCGTGCTGAAACTAATACACCGCAACGAGTCAAAACATACCATCTGTATATTGCGATTCGGAAAAGTGTACAAAGATTTTCCGGTTCTATTAATTGAGAAAAAAGGGACAGGTATTTTATTCTTGACACGGACTGAAAAAAAAGGGACAGGTATTTTATTATTGACACGGACCAATTCTTGTGTAATGTATGGACAAACAATTCAAAGCAGAAAGCGGAGCGGAGGCGTCAACAATGCCCAGAATACAGCGATTGGTTATAAATGATGAAACAGCGGTTTATCACATTATATCCAGGACTGCCTTAAACGGTTTTCCGCTGGAAGATATTGAAAAGGATTTCATGTTGGCGTTGATCAAACGCTACGCTTCTTTTTATTTTACCGAGATCTTGGGTTTTTGCCTGATGGGCAATCATTTTCACCTGCTGGTGAAGATGTTTCCCGAAAACAATTTCACCGATGAGGAGATAAAGACACGATTTAAATCCTTTTATGGGGACAGCCGGGCATTTGCCGAGGGGCAAATTCCTTATTTTCGTGAAAAACTATCGAGCCTTTCAGAATTTGTCCGTGAGGTAAAGGTTGGATTTTCAAGGTATTATAACAAACGGCACAACCGGCGGGGCTATTTCTGGGGGGATCGGTTCAAAAGCGTTATCGTTGATAAAGGAGAAACCCTGATAAACTGTCTTGCCTACATAGACTTAAATCCGTTGCGAGCGGGCATCGTTGAACGGCCTGAAGACTACCGCTGGAATTCTATTGGGTATCATGTGCAGACCAACAACCGGGATGCCTTTCTTTCCACTGATTTCGGGCTAAAAGAATTTAATCCGCCTTCGGCGGACAAGTGTCTCAAAGGCGAAAAAGAGCGGATCCGACGGTATCGCCGATATATTCATGAAACAGGGGCTTTAAACCGGCCCGAGAAGCAAATGGCCAAAGTAATTGACGACAAAGTAGTCGAAAAGGAGCGCAACAGAGAATTTGAACTGGGCCGAAGCGATCGATTCCGGTACCGCACGCGGTATTTTACAGATTCCGGCGTCATCGGCTCTAAAGAATTTGTTTCAAAGACTTACCAACGATTCAAACATCTGTTTCATTCCAAGAATGAAAAAAAACCAAAACCTGTAAAGGGATTGTCCGGGGTGTATTCGTTAAAGCGACTGTCTGAAATTGTTTAAACAATGCTGCTTGGAAGTATTTTGATTCCTTGTCAGGCCGCTTTTGACTTTTTTACTTCGACCGCCAGCTTAAGTCCCATACTTTCTAATAGAACAGAAAGGCTCCCCAGTTGAGGATTTCCTTTCTCAGAGAGTATTCGATACATATTTTCCCGATTTAGTCCGGATTTAATTGCTAATTCTGAAATTCCCTTCGCATCAGCCACGTCGCGCAACGCCAGCATGAATACCTCCTGAGACCCATCTTCCAACGCTGCATTGAGATAAGCGGCGGCCTCTAAATTATCCCGAAGGTCCTTTAGAAGCCCTTTTCTATAGCTTTTTGAAGTTTTACTCATTTTCTCTCTTTTTATAGTCATGCCAATATTCCTTTGCGATTTTAATATCTTTTTCCTGATTCATTTTGGATCCACCACATAGCAACAGAACCAGCTTTTCACCAACGCGACCAAAGTAAACTCGATATCCCGGTCCATAGTCGATTCGAAATTCACTGACACCACTCCCCACTGATTTGCAGTCACCAAAATTGCCGAGACGAATTCGATTGATCCTGACACGAATTCTGGCACGGGCGTTAACATCTTTCAAGGATCTTAACCAATTCCTGAAAGGGCATCTACCATCCGGTCTCAGATATTCCCTGATTTCCCATTCTTGGGTTTCCATAGTCTAATTGTAGCTCACAAGCTACAATAAATCAACTAAAAAAAAGCACTATAACAAACGGCATAACCGGCGGGGCTATTTTTGGGGAGATCGGTTCAAAAGCGTCATCGTCGATAAAGGAAAAACCCCAGTTAAATCCGCTGCGCTCGTCTTCTGCGAAGAATTGAACGGGGTAAACCCTGATAAACTGTCTTGCCTACATAGACTTTCACCCTGTTAAA
>JAHEHB010000258.1 GCA_024644775.1 Deltaproteobacteria bacterium | reverse complement strand
GCGAAGGTCACATATCTTCATTGACATTTCGTAGTGGAATCTTGGATAAAAACGACAACTTGATGGTGGGACCGGTCAGTCCCTTTGTGGAAACACCGGAAGTCATGCTCAATCCGGCTTATGACAAACATATTTTTTTAATGATCCTCAAAGATGCGCTCGATTGCAGCGATATGGTTTACCAATTATTCGATACGCTGCCCAATCACTTTCAGTTTGGTGAATTAAAGGAGACGCTTCACCAATTTCAGGCAAAACAATCGCTTTCCAAAGAGCAGCGGGAGACGATCGAAATGATTTTCTGGGTTGCCAGATCCAATTTTGTTCAGCGGTTTCGTCCCGGAAGTCGGCTATCGGAACGGGTAATTTTTCCTACCGGAAGAAACGAGAGCAATGGGATTGAAGATGCACGCTTTGTGCGTTTCGTTGATGATGATGGCGATGCCCGCTACTATGCAACCTATACTGCTTACAACGGCCGTAATATCCTGCCGATGCTGATAGAGACACGGGATTTTTTAAAATTTAAAATGTTGACCCTCAATGGCAACGCAGCGAGAGGCAAAGGTATGGCCCTATTTCCTCGAAAAATTAACGGCAAATATGTCATGATTTCTCGGCAAGACGGTGAGAATCTGTTTATTATGAATTCTGAGCACATTCATTTTTGGGACGATATGCAGAAGTTTCAGAAACCGACACAGTCTTGGGAATTCGTTCAGATCGGCAATTGTGGTTCACCCGTGGAAACCGAATATGGCTGGTTGCTGTTGACGCATGGGGTGGGTGCAATGCGAAAATATTGTATCGGTGCTATCTTATTAGATTTAAACGATCCCTCCAGTGTTATTGCACGACTGAATGAACCCCTCATTGTTCCAAACGAATACGAGCGGGAAGGGTACGTGCCGAATGTGGTTTATACTTGCGGCTCGCTCCTCCACACTGGAACATTGGTGGTACCGTATGCGGTATCAGACACCACCTCCGGCATCGCTACGATTGAACTAGAACAGTTGCTGGAAAGGATGTCATAGTGTTCTTTCGGATCAGTCTGAATCTGGACCAATCAACCGAGAGAGGAACGCTGGTTTTTTGGACCCCCGAAAGACCTCTCTTGTCATTTTTTACAAAAATCAGATCAACCTTTTTCTGGAGAATTTCAAGCAGATGTTGCGGTGAACTTTTCGCGAGAATTTCATTGAACTGGCGGCGGTAATTTTGGAGAACCAATAGTTCCGATTTTACCTTCCATCAGACATGTGAATCCCTTTGGTCCGTCGGAGCTTTAAAAAATCTTTTATCATTTCAAAAAGATATCATTTTGGTATCTGTATTGCTATAACCAAAGCAACATAGACTTGCGCCTAAAACAACTTATGTTGCCGGCCTTGAACAAAAAGACAGTATGGCATGTTTGAGGAGGATTCAATGCAAGATGTAATGCCAACCTGCATTCAGTGTGATGCTCCTTTCGTGTTTTCCGTCACTGAACAAAAACGTTGCGCTGAGCACAATTTTGACGCACCTTCGCGGTGTCCGGAGTGCCGCAAGAAAAAATCCAAACTTTATGGAAATGGAACCAGCTGGAAAAAAAAAGGAAAACGAAAAGAAAAACGCTTCTCAAGCCGACTAAAGGATGATGATTAAGTCCGTTGATACAGCGATACATGTGTTCTGATGTATGGAACGAAGCAGGGCCACGTCATTTAGATACACAATTACTTAGATTTTCTTAATTTCGATTATTTTTCGGAATCATGGAAATTCCAAGCACCAAAACACAAATAACAAACTAAGGTTTAATGAGACAGGATTTACCCCGGATAAATAGGCTCCGCATTTAACAGGGCAGGCCGGATTTTGAGGATTTTGTTTTGTCTTTATTGGTTTCATGAAAGAAACCAATAAAACACAATCACCTTGTATAGTGAGGTTATGAAAGTCAAAACTATAAGGTGTGAAACAGACCCAAGTGTTTATGGTACTGTCAAAGTTTTCCGCACTAGCAGATTCGCCTTTCTGGTTTTCTTCCGGAAAACCAGAAAAAAATATCGGTAATATCCTGTAGATCTTGTCAACCAAACAAAATACAAAATGAATCCATTCCTCATTCAAAAACCAGATGGGATCTGTGGTATAGGTAATCAACAGGATTTATATAAACAACTGGGTTACGCTATGGATGGAATAATTTAACAGGGTAAAGAATTTGAGAATTGGGATTTGGAATTTTTACTGTATGTGAGCGCCACCGCCTCAAAGTCTTTATGAATCCTTCGCAATGCACATAATATCACCATAGATGTAAAGTAATGGACAATCCGAGACTTTATTCATTTGGGAAGAGTTATGGTGGCAAAAACGAAAGTTGCAAAACAACCCAAAAAAATTATTGGGTGGCGAGAATGGGTATCCTTGCCGGAAATCGGGATACCGGCGATCAAAGCTAAGATAGATACGGGTGCGAGAACCTCTGCGCTGCATGCCTTTAAGCTGGAACCATTTGAAGCAGGCGGTTTGCGGAAGATTCGATTCGGCGTTCATCCCCTACAAAAGCGAAAGGATATTGAAATATTCTGTATTGCAGATATTATCGATCAGCGCCGCGTCAAAGATTCCAGCGGGAATATTGAAAAACGTTACGTTATCAACACCGTGGTTTCAATGGGAATAATGCAATGGCCCATCGAAATTACATTGACCAGCCGACATAATATGCTGCATCGCATGTTATTGGGAAGATCCGCCGTTAAAAAAAGCTTGCTCATCGATCCTGGCCGGTCATACTATTTTGGTCAAAGTTTAGCCAGGCATTACTCTAAAATAAAAAGGATAAAGGTATTATGAAAATCGGAGTACTCTCTCGTAAACCTGAGTTATTTTCAACACAACGTATCGTCAACGCCGCAGAGGATCGCGGACATGATGTCCATGTGATCAATCCGCTGCTCTGTTATATGAATATCACGTCACATAACCCTGCCATCCATTACAAAGGTGAAAAACTGGAGGGCTTTGACGCGGTGATTCCCCGTATCGGCGCTTCTGTTACTTTTTACGGTACCGCAGTGGTTCGGCAGTTTGAAATGAAGGGAATCTATTGCGTTAATGAGTCGGTTGCCATCAGTCGCTCCAGGGACAAATTGCGAAGTTTGCAGTTGTTGGCAAGGAAAGGGATCGGATTGCCGATAACCGGATTTTCACATTCGACGCGATTCACGGAAGATCTTATCGATTTGGTCCAAGGCACACCGCTGGTCATCAAGCTTATTGAAGGAACTCAGGGCATCGGTGTGGTATTGGCCGAAACGCAAAAGGCCGCAGAGAGCGTCATCCAGGCGTTTCGCGGTCTGAAGGCAAATATTCTGGTCCAAGAATATATTAAAGAAGCCGGCGGTTCTGACATTCGCTGCTTTGTTATCGGTGGCAAGGTCGCAGCCTCCATGATGCGGCAGGGGCCGGAAGGTGAATTTCGATCCAATCTACACCGCGGAGGCAAGGCAACGGTTATTCGAATCACGCCCGAAGAGCGTTCCACAGCAGTACGTGCTGTGAAAATTTTGGGACTCAATGTCGCCGGTGTGGACATGCTGCGCTCGAACCACGGTCCTGTTGTCATGGAAGTCAACTCATCTCCCGGATTAGAGGGCATTGAAAAAGCAACACAAAAGGACATTGCCGGTATGATTATCGACTACATCGAAAAAAATGCCAAGCCAGGAAAAACGCGCACAAAAGGAATCGGCTAAAAGTAAAACAACCATGCAGCGTCCACTGAAAATTGCCGGTGTTGAAGTAAAACCTGGCCAATATTGTACCATAAATATTCCCGTAGCCCGGCTCTACACGCACACTGAAATGACCATGCCGGTTCATGTGGTTCACGGCAAAAAAGAGGGGCCCCGGCTGTTTATCAGTGCCGCAATTCATGGAGACGAGATTGTCGGTGTCGAAATCATCCGGCGGTTGGTCAGCCTGAAAAAAATAAGACGCCTGCGGGGCACTTTGTTGACGGTACCGGTGGTAAATGTTTATGGATTCATTCACCAATCTCGCTATTCACCGGATCGACGGGACCTCAACCGGTTTTTTCCGGGTTCAGTGAAGGGATCTCAAACCTCACTGCTTGCCAATATTTTCATGGAAGAGATAGTCGCCGGCAGCACCCATGGGATCGATCTGCATACCGGATCGAATCACCGAATAAACCTCCCTCACATTAGAGCCTACCTCGATGACCCGGAAACCAAAAGACTCGCTCTGGCCTTCAAAGTGCCGGTGGTTGTGAATGCCAATATCAGAGACGGATCTCTGCGCCAAGCGGTTATGGAACGGGAAATCCCCATGTTGCTTTATGAAGCCGGCGAGGCGCTTCGTTTTGATGAGGTATCAATCCGAGTCGGCCTTAAAGGCATTCTTTCCATAATGAGCAACATCGGAATGCTACCTCAACGCAGTGACAATGCGTCACGGCTACAACCGTTAATTGCAAATTCAACAACCTGGATTCGGGCACCGGCAAGTGGTATTTTTCATACAAAAATCCCTTTAGGCGGGCAGGTTTCCGAAAATTCCAAAGTTGGTGAAATTGTTGATCCTTTCGGAGAAAACGATGTCCAGGTAAACTCGCCGGAAAACGGCGTTGTCATCGGTCGACTTAATTTACCTCTGGTTTATAAAGGAGACGCCATCTTTCATATCGCCAGCTTCAAGGAAATGGCCTCCATTCAATCAACCTTCGAGACTTTCCAGACAGAAAATTATTTGAAAACGGAATTTTAGGTTCCATATATCTCACAAACCAGAACTGTTGGTTCCCAAAAAAATCCCATCACAAAAGTGCCACACGTTTATATAACAACCAAATTGAATCTAACTATTTAAAATTATTGAAAATAAATTAAAATATAACTCCCTGGGCCTCTTATATGTAAACAAGAAGATTACGTTTTCGATGGCACATCTTTTGCCATTAACCTCCTATCTTGATAAGAGAACGTCTGCACGTTGGATCGAACCATCTTTTTAAAGAGATAGACGTATTATGAACGGTGCCATCTTTGTCAGCAGTGGGAAAAAAATTGTTCGTGGGCTGGTCATGCTTGGGATGATCTTGGTGATGGGCACCATCGGATATATGGTGTTAGAGGGATGGCACCTGTTGGATGCCCTCTACATGACGGTCATCACCATCACCACAGTCGGCTATGGAGAGATCAGAGAAGTCGATAAAGTCGGCAGGATTTTTACCATTTTTATTATTTTTCTGGGTATGGGGATTATGGCTTACACGCTCGGCATGGTGGCGCAGACCATGGTCGAGCTGCAGGTCAAATCACTTTTTGGGAGGAAAAAATTGGGCTTAGATATTAATTCCATCAAAAATCATTATATTCTTTGCGGGTATGGCCGAATGGGAAAGTTTATTACCCAGGAACTAAAGTCCAGGCAGATTCCTTTGATTATAATAGACAATAATCCGGATTCTAAAGAGCAGTTCGATCATCTTGAGGTTCCTTATATACTCGATGATGCCACCAACGAAGAGGTTTTGATAGAGGCCGGTATCGAGAGAGCCAAAGGGTTGGTATCGTTGGTAAGCTCAGATGCCGACAATCTATTTATCACCATGACGGCCAGAGGGCTCAATCCGAATCTATTTATACTAGTGCGTGCCGATGAAGAATCCACCGAAAAAAAACTTCTAAGGGCCGGGGCCAACCGGGTCGTGCTGCCCTATCTCATTGGAGGGCAGAAGATGGCTCAAACCATCATCAGACCGACGGTTACCGATTTTTTGGAACTCGCCATTCATGATAAAAATATGGATCTCAAAATGGAGGAATTAGCGGTGGGGGAAAATTCAAAATTAAATGGCCTCACCTTAGTGGATTCTGGAATCAGACAAGAGATGGATATTATCATCGTGGCGACCCGAAAGAGCGACGGAGAAATGAATTTCAATCCCTCATCACAGACTTTGATCGAAAGCGGTGATACGCTCATAGCCATGGGCCGTACCGTCGATCTTGATAGGCTATCAGAGATATTAGCAACAGACTAACTTGGGTAAAATTGAGAAAAGAGACGCAACCGACAACTATGCGGAGAAGCATCAGGCAAAAATAGGAGACGCCCCGTGTCATCATTTCAAACTGTTACCGTAGATGAAAACCTGATTCGAGAAATTAAAGGCTATATTCGGCAGGAAGATCGCCAGACGCTGATAAAACTTATTAATGAGATCAGGCCTGCGGACATGGCGGATCTCATCGAGTATCTGGATCCTGATGAACGCCTTTTTGTTTTTAAACTCCTTGAGCCGGAAGGCGCCGGAGAGGTCCTGATGGAAGTCGAAGCGCCGGTTCAAGAAAGCATTATCAGCGATCTTGACAACCAGGCCGTTTCCGAGATCGTGGAAGAGCTCGACTCTGATGATGCTGCCGACATTGTTGGGGATCTGTCGGATGAAAGGGCCAAAGAGATTATTGAAGCGGTGGGGGATGAGGTTACCGAGGAACTCGAAAAGCTTCTCCCCTATCCCGAGGATTCGGCAGGCGGCATTATGGCCCTTGAGTACGTTGCCGTAAAAGCCGGCTTTAATGTTCAGGAGGCCATTGAAATGCTTCGGGATATGAGAGAAGAGGTCGAAAACGTTTACCATGTCTTTGCGGTAGACGACCTAAATAAATTGGTTGGTGTCGTATCGTTAAAAGACCTTATTCTGGAACCACCTCATCGCAAGATCAGCGATATTATGAATCCGGAAGTCATTTATGTTTCCGTAGACCAGGATCAGGAGGAAGTCTACCATCTGGTGAAAAAATATGATCTTGTCACGATTCCAGTAGTCGATGAGAATGGCCACATGGTGGGCCGTATCACCCATGACGACATTATCGACGTTATCGAAGAAGAAGCGGATGAAGACATGGCATTGATGGCGGGTATAATCGACCAGGAAATTTGGGAAGAATCCTCCATTAAAATCTCCCGCGCACGATTACCATGGTTGATAGCGGGGCTTTTAGGAGGTATTCTCGCAGCCGTTGTGATCAACCGGTTCGAGTCATCACTGGAAAAAATCCTCGCACTCTCTTTCTTTTTCCCGGTGATTATGGCAATGGGGGGCAATACGGGAACCCAGGCAGCCACCGTTGCCGTTAGAGGATTGGCCACGGGGGATATCGGCATGGTGAGGGTGGGTAAACGACTCTGGCTGGAGCTAAAAGTTGCCCTTTTTAATGGGATTATTTGCGGTATTATCCTTGGATCGATCGTCGGCTTCTGGCTCGGCGATACCAGACTCGGCATCGTAGTAAGCCTGGCGCTGGTGTTGATTATTTTAAGTTCGGCCTTTATCGGTGCTGCAGTGCCCTTGGGCCTTAAACGGTTGAATATCGATCCGGCACTTGCCACCGGACCCATCGTAACCACTTCTAATGATGTATTAAGCCTCCTTATTTATTTGGGATTTGTAACACTGTTCTTGCATGTGATCACATAAAATCGAGCGACTTATATCGCTAACACATATCATGAAAAACCAAAGGAACAACGCATCCTCTGAGACAGAAGTCTCCTTTGCTCGAGATCTAGGACTTTTTGATGCGTGCATGATCGGTATCGGTGCCATGATCGGCGCCGGTATCCGGGTGCTGGGCTGCGACATTCTTGCGCTCGGCCAGGTCCTGGGAGTGATCGTACAGCTCGATCGGGTTGTCCGGTTTCCGGATGGTGTTGAGCCGGACCCCTTTCCATTTGCCTTTGAGGACCGCCTTCTTGCCGCCGCCTTCGTAGAACTCCCAGAACAGG
>JAHEHB010000618.1 GCA_024644775.1 Deltaproteobacteria bacterium | reverse complement strand
ATCAGACAAACCGGATACAAAAACATACAATTACAAGCTAAAGCGACGCGTCGACGATCTCGAGTTTTTTTTGGACTCATTGGCACTGGACCGACGGCTAACCTTGATCGTGCACGACTGGGGTGGTATGATCGGCATCGCTTATGCCATTGACCATCCAGAGCAGATTGGTAGAATCATTCTCATGAACACGGCTGCGTTTTTCCCGCCAAAAGACAAAAAGCTTCCTCTCAGGCTTACGCTTGCCAGAAATTGGGGAGTTCTATCAAAATTCTCGGTTCTCGGATTAAACCTTTTCGTCCACGGCGCTCTGCGAATGGCAACCACTAAAAAACTTCCCAGGGACGTTCGACAGGGCTTCACAGCACCCTACAACTGCTGGCGCAATCGAATCGCTGTCCTTAAGTTTGTTCAGGATATTCCGATGTATGAAACAGACCCGAGCTACGCACTCGTTCGGTATGTGGAAAATAATCTCCATAAACTCTCTGATAAGCCCATGCTTATCTGTTGGGGAGAACGCGACTTCGTGTTCGATAGGGATTATTTATCCGAATGGCGTAACAGGTTTCCAAAGGCCGAGGTTCAAACGTTTCCAAAGGCAGGACATTATGTGCTGGAGGACGCACCGGATCATATTTTGAAGCGTGTCCTGGATTTTTTAGCAAAAAATAAAATTTAGGCGCTGAATGGTTACTGATGACAACGGGAAGGTATAGACAAACGACAACACTTCCAAAAATTACGATACTTCTATTCATGATCGGGTTATCGCTCACCGGCTGCAATACTTCTAAAGACCGAAAATTTCAAAAAGACCTTTCAAAAAGTCGATTGAACGCAGATATTGTGACCTTTACATTTCAAGCCATCCCATCGATATATTCTGGGCTCGTAAAACTAAACAATGAAATACTGTTGATCGATAACGAACTTAAACGACTAAAAAAAATTGAAACCAAATATCCCCGCCAACAAAGAATCGTCGCCATTGAAAAAGAAAACTGGAAAAAGATTCAACGAAATTTGTTTAAGGAACTGGGGGTACTTGAAAAAAATATTGAAAAAATCTATGTAACCTACCTGGTGAACAAAGAAAAAGGGAAAACATTAATCAAAGAAAAAACAAAGCCGATCTTCTCTGCAATCAAAAATGCCATAAAAGCTTCCACCCCACATACCAGGCGGTTGCAACCGACTCAGAAAAAATCTTTTATTGTCCGAATGAAAGCGAAATTTTTAAGTTAGACATTCTTCCCTCAAGCGGTTCAGAGTTCAGCTAAACTGCCAACAGAGCTCGATTCATCACTACAAGAAACGACGTTTCTCAAACGAGGATTCAGGGGTTAGGATTGAGCCACGCAAATTGTACAATGACACTGCCGCACTTGTTTGGTCACGCGCAGCGTAGGTGCTTACGCCGCAGGTCGCTCTGCTCTTTGTAATAAAATAAAATGGAAAAAATTCCTTAACTCGTCATTCGACATTCAAAATTCGACATTTGTCATGCTGGAGTTTCTTTTTCGAATAAACTGGCCGCTTTTCACGCCGGCGGCAACGCTCGTTTCTGTTCATTCGATTTGACACACTACACCGAACCGGATACTATCACTACCGAATTAACCTACTTATCCGGGCATATTTAGATTAAGGTCATCAAATTTGACCGGGCGACGGTTAATCCCGCCACCCGCGGGACAACGTAAAATATACGCACTGTAATGTCTAAATAACAATGGCCGGATTCGTAAAATAGCGTCCTCGATATGCCCCCATCCAACGAAACAGGTAAACCGGATCGAATCAATGTATCATCCCATCTCCGACAGATGGCCAGAACACAACCATTTAAACGCGCCATATGTTACCCGATGGGAAGGGATGATTCAGGTCGAGTGGCTTACAGTCATCTAACGTTTATCCAGCTGGAACAAGAATCGGACCGTATCGCACAGGGGATAGAAAAAGCCGGCATCCTCCGCGGGACCCGAACCATTCTAATGGTGAGACCGAGCTTGGATTTTTTTGCATTGACTTTTGCACTCTTTAAGGTAGGGGCGGTGCCGGTTGTGGTCGACCCCGGTATGGGTATTCAAAGAATGCTCCGCTGTCTTCAGGAAAGCGATTCCGAAGCATTTATCGGAATACCCAAAGCCCACATACTCAGAAAGGTCTCCCCCCGATATTTTAAAACAATACGCACATGGATCACCGTTGGCCGTCGCTGGTTTTGGGGGGGGCAATCACTCGATCAAATACGCCGACGGCCATGGCGGCCCTATCCTATTGCCGATACCACAACAGATGAAATCGCTGCCATTCTTTTCACCACCGGCAGCACCGGTCCGGCCAAAGGTGTGATTTACACTCACGGAATATTTGATGCCCAGATACGCCATATTAAATACCATTTCCACATTACACCGGACGAG
>JAHEHB010000257.1 GCA_024644775.1 Deltaproteobacteria bacterium | reverse complement strand
TGGCAATTGATTGCAGCAACAACGTTTTACCCGCTCGGGGTGGAGACACAATGAGACCTCTTTGACCAAACCCAATGGGGGTTAACAAATCCATGATCCGTGTGGAATAGTTATCCTCGACGGTCTCGAGCTTGATTTTCTCCTCAGGATAAAGCGGCGTTAGATTATCAAAGAGAATTTTTTCCCTGGCCACTTCCGGGTCTTCGTAGTTGATGGCCTCGACCTTCAACAGCGCAAAATAGCGCTCGGATTCTTTCGGCTGTCTTATCTGACCGGAAACCGTATCTCCCGTCCGCAAATTAAATCTTCGGATCTGAGATGGGGATACGTAAATGTCATCGGGACCGGGCAAATAATTGTAATTGGGCGCCCTTAAAAAACCGAATCCATCGGGTAGGATCTCCAACGTACCCTCTCCAAAAATCAACCCATCTTGCTCGATTTGAGCCTGGAGAAGCGCAAAGATAAGCTCTTGTTTTCTCAAACCGGCAGCCCCATCAATGCTGAACTGTTTCGCCATTTGGGTTAGCTCACTAATCTTCTTGTCTTTAAGCTCAACGATATTCATCGAATTCACACTCCTCTACCAAAATATACTTTAACTCATTATGATTTCTTTAAAAACATCGGCGATCTGATTTTATTTAAGACGATTAAACCTCTTTGAAAGCGTGTTCTATTTCCGGCATCAACATACGAAAGATCACTGGGTTGAGCTGGCTAGGGAAGTGACCCTATTGGAAATTTCTGCCAAAGCTAAAGCGCCCATTTACAGTAGAAAAATAAATTCCGAATCTCTTTTGGTTGAGAAGAAGAAAATGGGTGCTCTATGGCATTTACCTGAAGAATTTAAGAAATTCTGTCAATAAGGTATTTACTCCAATAGGAAGGCGGTTAATTAATGCACAAAATAATAAACCATAATGAAGCTTCTGTCAAGTGGTTTTAGAAATTTTTTGATTCAAGATTTCAAAAACGCAATCGATTTCCCTTGTCAATTGCTCAATGGTACCATCGTTTAATATAACGAAATCAGAATGTTTGACTTTTTCTGCATCCGGCAATTGGCTGCACAGAAGGGCTTTTGCCTCATCACTGGGCACACGATCACGCTTCATGATCCGTTCGATCTTTCGTTTATCGTCTGCAGAGACCATGACAACGACATCAAAGTGCTTCTCCCAACCGCTCTCAAAAAGAAGGGGAATTTCAACGACTACCAAGGGTACCCCCTTTTTTTCTATTTTATCCATTTCTAAAGCCACACGCTTCATGATTTCTGGATGGATCAGTCGCTCCAAATTGTTTCGTTGGACGGCATCCTTTATAATAATTTTCCGTAATCGTTCACGATTCAATCGACCTTCCGAGGTTAACACCTTCTTACCAAAGTGGTTAACGATCGCCGTTAATACCGGAGAGTTTGGTGTAACGACGTCCCGTGCCAACCGATCGGTGCTGATGATACTGATACCGAGCTCTCCGAGGCGATTACAAACAATCGATTTACCCGAGCCCGCACTTCCGGTGACAGCCACTTTTAGCATAAGGCATACCAATTCGGATTCTGTGTGTGATGTGTATAACCCTAATTGAACCAAGGCTCAAATAGGGAGCGTTCAGCATTCAGCGGTCAGCACTGGTTGAAAATCGAAAGATTCATATCTCTTTTATGCAAGAAATATGAATTTCTTTTAGAATCATTCTCCTGACTACTGAACGCTGATAGCTGACAGCTTTCAATTGAGCGTTTTCGCTCAATTGGGGGATGAGCGATTTAACGCTGTATCGATGGAAACTTATAAAAAAAAAGTGTATTCTTCAAGCAGCATTATATAATGGGTAGCAGAATCCAGGCATAGGGAAACAGGCTTTGATTTATCCCCATAGGGGATTTTAGTATTTGCCATTTCGAAGGATAACGGAGTAATGGAATATTTGAGATTTGGTGCTTGGAATTTGGTATTTTATACGCAGCCTTTTGAACATGTCCAAAAACTGATAGTTAATCAAGCTAAAATAAATGTTATCTGCCATACTAAATAACCTGCCGCTGCCTCAAATCGATCATGCGTATATTGTCGGCGGCAGTGTCAGGGATTTATTGCTGGGACAAACACCCGCCGATTATGATATCGGGGTATTGGATCACCCGGAAAAAGTTGCAGTGCGGGTGGCTCGGTATCTTAACGGCCGAGTGGTCAATTTAGGGAAGCCCGGTAGGGCCGTATTTAGAATTGTAACAAAAAACAGAGTGATAGACATATCGGAATTGAAGGGAGCTTGTATCGAAGATGACCTTGAGCAAAGAGATTTTACCATAAATGCATTGGCATACGATATGTCGACAGATCAAATTATCGATTACCACGGTGGCAAACAGGATCTTATAAATCAGGTCATACGTATGGTTTCAAAAAAGGCATTTAGGGATGACCCCATTCGCCTGTTGCGAGCCTACAGGCTTTCGACGGTGCTAAAATTCAGCATCGACCCGGACACTGAACGCACGATACAAAAAGATGCAAAGCTCATCGAACATTCAGCCGGAGAACGGATTCGTGACGAACTTTTTCGCTTGCTGCACGAATCGAATGCTTACGATAACTTATGCCGAATGGCAAATTCTGGATTGTTGTTCGGCATCTTGCCCGAACTAAAAGCATTACAGGGATGTATACAAAATGGCCACCATCGCCACGACGTGCTGAATCATACGCTCCGTGCCTTTTTTCACCTTGAAAAAATCTTCGACGCTCCGGAACCGACTCTTGCAAACAGGGTCGGTTTAATCCGGCGCTCAATCGGTGGTAAAAACAAAATGCTTCTAAAATGTGCGATTCTGCTACACGATATCGGCAAACCGGGAGTAAAATTTCAAGATGATAGGGGTAATTTTCATTTTTTCCGGCACGAACAGCTGGGGGCGGGTATGGTAAAAACCGTATCCAATCGGTTGAGGTTTTCAAAAAAAGAAACAGACTTTATCGAATTTATTGTGAAAAACCATCTGAGGCCGTTGCATCTATTTCAAGCCCACAAAATAAATAAATTAACCGTGAAAGGAGTTACGCGGTTTTTTTTAAAGTGCGGTGAAAAAACACCGGCGCTCATGCTTCATGCCATTGCCGATCAAATGGGAAAAACAGAAGCGTCGGCAACACCGTTTTTGGAATTTTCCCTGGATACGCTTCGCAATTATTATTCAGAATATAAACCCAGACAGGCAAAATCCCGGTTGATTACCGGACACGATCTAATAGAAACTTTTGGTCTGAAACCTTCCCCGCAATTTGGAAAGCTTCTATCGATGGTGGAGGAATCAAGATTGTCGAAACAAATTATAAACAAAACGGAAGCGCTCGCACTGGTAAAAGACTATTTAGATTCCAACCCAAAGAGCCACATCATTTAGACACGTAGTTACTTGGATATGCTTAAATTCGATTGTTTTACGATATCATGGAAATCCCAAGCACAAAAATACAAATACCAATTATTTTAACTAATTTGAAGTTTAATTGGACAGGATTTACAGGATTTTGAGGATCTTTTTTGGGTCTTTATCGGTTTCCGGAAGAAACCAATAAAACACAATCGCCTTCGGCGGGGTAATGAAAGTCAAAACGATAAGGTGTGAAACAGACCTGAGTGTTTATGGTACTGTCAAAGTTTTCCGCGCCAGCGGATTAGACTTTCTGGTTTTCTTCCGGAAAACCAGAAAAAAATATCCTTAATATCCTGTTGATCCTGTCAACCAAACAAAATACAAAATGAATCCATTCCTCAGAATCAAATGGCTTTCATCTGACTGGGTTGCGAACTACTTTGACGTTTCTGTGCGGTAATCCTCACACCACTTGACAAGATACCCGCATTTTATTACGTAAACCGAGTTTTAAAATTTGATTAAAGAACAAGGAGAAACAAATGAATATTCTGTTTTTCGGACCCAACGGAAGTGGAAAAGGCACCCAGGGAGCGATTTTGAAGGATCAGTACCATATACCGCATATTGAATCGGGTGCGATTTTCCGTGAGAACATTCAAAATCAAACCGAGCTGGGATCTAAGGCTAAAGCATTTATCGATCGGGGGGATCTGGTACCCGATGAGATCACCATTCCCATGATACTTGCGCGTCTAAAGCAGGATGATTGTAAATCCGGATGGTTGTTGGATGGTTTCCCAAGAAACAAAAATCAGGCTGAAAAACTCGATACAGCCCTGAAATCCGCAGAAATGGCACTGGATATCGTGGTTGAAATCATCCTCGATCGTGAAATTGCAAAAAATCGAATCATGGGACGTCGGCTCTGTGTAAACGACAATAATCATCCCAACAATATTTATATTGATGCTATAAAACCGGATGGGGATCGATGTCGCGTATGTGGCGGGGATCTAAAAACGCGTTCCGACGATCAAGACGAAGCCGCCATTAACAAACGCCACGATATATACTACGGCACGCAAAATGGTACCCTTGCTGCTGCCTATTACTTTAAAGAAAAGGCTGAAAAAGACGGAACGATGAAGTATATCGAACTAGACGGTAAACCCGGCGTAAAAGAAGTAACCGATGAACTGGTTTCTAAGCTATAAATATTTTGCTTGCCAATGAAACCTGAATTGATTATAAGCAAATATAATTTACTAACCATCCAATATCATTTACTGGATGGAACGAAGGGGGCGAAATAGGTTGAAAGCAATAGAAGTCAGAGTCATGGACAATGACCTTGAAAAAGCCATGCGCGTTTTGAAAAAAAAGATACAGAACGATGGGCTTTTCAAACGGCTAAAACTGAAAAAAAGCTATGAAAAACCGAGTGAATACCGGCGCCGCAAGCAGCGAGAGGCTTTAAGACGAAAAAGAATAGCCGCCTCAAGAGCACAAAGGTAACCTAAGCCAAATCGACACCCACACCAATTTGACCCGGCATGAATTGTCGGGTTTTCTATCCCTATGGTCCGGAAAGACTCCTATAATGCGTGTTTAAAAGAGATGTACAGTCTGAGGCGATTTGGGATCGTGCTCGGCCTGTCAACCATACGCAAACTATTGAGAGGGCTTGGTAATCCCCAGAATCGTTTTGCTTCGATCCATGTGGCTGGAACCAACGGAAAAGGATCTGTGGCTGCTGCACTCTCATCAATCCTGCAGGCTGCCGGATATAAAGTCGGCCTTTATACCTCCCCCCATCTTGTCCGTTTTAACGAAAGAATTTGCATTAACAACCGGCAGATATCAAATGAGGCGGTTGTCTCATCGTATCGCGCCGTGAAAGCGGTTGATTACGGCAAACGAGACCCCACTTTCTTTGAATATACCACCGCCATGGCTCTTTATGAATTCAGCGAACAAAATGTGGATTGGGCGGTCATTGAAACGGGTATGGGGGGTCGGCTGGATGCAACAAATATTATAAGACCGGCCATTACCATCATCACCAATATATCGTTAGAACACCGGCTGTATCTTGGCAATACAATTGCCAAGATTGCCGGAGAAAAAGGGGGGATTATCAAGAAAAACGTACCGGTGGTCACCGGGGTCAAGCAAAAACAGGCCATATCGGTACTAAAATCGATTGCATCCACGAAATCTGCTTCCTTTTATCGGTGCGGGGAAACATTTAGAGTTAAAAGAAACCCCAACGGAACCTTTACGTATTTTGGTATTGAAACCCGCTGGCCCAACATGGCAACCGGTTTAACCGGATCCCATCAAATCGATAATGCCGCCTTGGCATTGGCTGCGTGTGAGGTGCTCAATAAAAAAACAACGCTCTCCATAACGTCGATCAAAAAAGGGATGTTAAATACGCAATGGCCGGGAAGGCTTGAAGTCGTACGCCAATCTCCGTTCGTTTTACTCGATGGCGCCCACAATTTGATTGCAGCCCGAACTCTGAAAAAATATTTATCGGCGCACCTGGCGAATCGAAATATCACGATGGTTGTCGGGATCTTAGATGATAAACCCTATGAATCCATGCTTAAAACCCTTCTTCCAGGATGCAAACGGGTCATCGTTACCCGCGCCAAAATCGACCGGGCCCTGCCGCCGGAAACGTTACACAATATTGCCCGGCGTATCGTTCCAAATACCAAGATTGTTTCAGACGTTTCCGGTGCAGTTGAATATGCAATAAAAACGACTCCCCCGAAAGATGCGATCTGTATCGCCGGATCTCTCTATGTGGTGGGTGAAGCCAAGGAATGGCTCGACAAAAATACAGACAAATCTTGACTTATCCATGTGATTGAATTAGAAATAAAGTCATAATTCCTTCAGATTTGCGCCCGTAGCCCAGGGGATAGGGCGTCAGCCTCCGGAGCTGAAGATCGCTGGTTCGAATCCAGCCGGGCGTACCAATAAAATCAATAACTTAGATAACATTTGAATTAGGCTTACTTATTTCAATCGTAGATACCCAACGCTATTCCCAACTTATTTTGGGCGTAAAATGGTCGACTATAGATACCGTAATCGAAGTTGTTACTTTCATGATATCGAAAAAGTCACGATATTTAAATGAACTGAAATATGAATTATTAATTATTACGCTTTAATTCGGACGATCTTCGGAGGGTCTATGGAAGAAATTAAAAACCTATTGGCTTCTCCTATTTTTTGGTTATGTTCGGGCTCAATAGCCGTGCTTTTTAACATCATTTTCTTTATCTCCTTCAGACGTAGTGAATCCGATAATTATATTCGATTATTAACTGCTTTCTCGACCTTTGCTTTAGTGATCGTTGGTCTCTGGTATACATGGGAAACACGCGGCCTAAGAATACAAGCCGATGAACAATTGTCTGAGATTAGAAATCAATTTAGATTAACCTTAGTACCCGATTTATTTCCTTCAATAGTAAAGAAAGATAAGGTTAAAGAACTCGTAATGGAAGGGAAGCTAAAGCAGACGATTGGAAAACGTCGATACAGTCAGGAACAATTAATAAACGTTATTAAATATTTCGTTTTAATGGAGAATGCCTCTAATAAACTGGCATATGAAGTTAGAGTTTATGTATTTGATCATGATACTAAAAGTTATTTGAAGTCTCCAAAACATAATATATATGTCCCTGCTCCGGGTAAAAAATTTCAAGCATTTTTTAATGAAAAAGCTAATTATATCGATTCGATGGAGTTGATAACAGACATTAACGAAGAGTACGGGTTAAAGCTTACATCCCTCAAAAAATTCATTAAATCAAAAAAAACAAGTATAGTATTACTATTCTTCAAAGATGTTCAAGGAAACATCTATCTACGGACACGAGCATTTCGTTATGATGATGAAAATAATCTTGTTATACATGGAGAAGTTATCTTACATGAGTTAGGTTAAAACATCTGATTGAATATCATCTAATTTTCAGCTTCGTTTTATACTACAAACAATGAATGAATAAATCTAAATATATAATGGCAGTTATCATGATGTCACCGATGGTTCCACACGCAGGGGTTGCATAATATAGGGAGAGGCGAGCAACGTCCGATAAGGTATTATCTGTCAACTCGGGATTATACCCGATAGCCCCCCGTCACAGCGAAATAGCCAACCAAAAATTACAGAGACACACACAAGATATGGTGTTTGACGGTAAAAACGGGGGGTTTGCGATTATCTTAGGTTTTCTCGAAAATTCAGGCCTTCCCAGAGCCCCTACAATGGACGATCTCGATTCACCCCATAAAGAATACAATACATTGCCCTATTTCGCAAAACCAAAGGACCGGGGAAAAGAATGAATGGAAACACCTATTTCATCGGGGAGGTGAAGCCCGGTTTTCAGATCCCCGAAGGGATCTGAAATTTTGGAGGATGGCATCCGGGCGATACCACAAT
>JAHEHB010000256.1 GCA_024644775.1 Deltaproteobacteria bacterium | reverse complement strand
GCCCTTCGTCATTCGAGCAGGCTCCTCCGTCTGTTCCTGGTGTCAACCGGCGCAGTCATGGCCGACCCCGTAACGGCGCTTGCCAAGGCCGACGCCATCACTGCGGCTCCTTGGGATGAGGATGCTGTTCGTCCCTTTGTCCAAGGGTTCTTCCGACGCTTTTTATCGGCTGCAGATTTCGACCGGTTCCGGCAAATCGCACTCATGGCTTCCCACCAGGCAGCAGTAGAGGCATTTCGATCCAACGCGAGATCGTCGACGCTCGATCGCCTATATCAGATCACGGTCCCTTGCTGATCATCCAGGGGCGCCATGATCAAGCCCGGACCCCCGAGCACGGCGGCGGACATGCGCGATCGAATACCGGGGGCAAGGTTAGAAGTGTTAGGGGAGTCCGGCCACACGCCTCAACTCGAAGAACCGGAGGCGAGTGATTGTCTTTGATGAGTCGGTCCTGTGGCGGTGAAATTCCCCGGGGTGACTCGATCGTTTGAATTTGATCTTTGATGAATATTATTGATTTCTATCGGAGATATGAAATATAGATCATTGATACAGTTTCTTGAATTTGCTGATCGTCTGTATCTCCACAGTGTGAAATCTCTTATGGCACGTATCGGAAAGGAGGTGGATGGAAAGGGGGGAAGAATATTCGATAAAAAAGACTGTTTCGCTATGGTATTTGACAGGTTCAATTGAATAAACAAAGACAAGAGGAGGTATTATCATGTATCGTCACATGAAATGGGTCCGGTATGCGGCAATGGCTGCCATGGTGATCCTTGCATTGGGGATCGCTTTCATCCCGGGAACGGCGGCTGCTAAGAATTATGTCATCAAATTGGCACACGGCGCGGAACCCACTGAGCCGACACACAAGGCGGCTTTGCTGATGGGTGAGCAAATCGCCAAAAAAACCAACGGTGAGGTAAAGGTACAGGTATATCCCAGCGAGCAGTTGGGGTCTGAACGCGATATCATCGAGGCTACCAAGGTCGGGGCGATCCAGATGGCTTATTCCAGCCCAGGATCCATTGGCGTCTTTCAGCCGGATGTCCAGATATTCAACGGTCCCTTTGTTTGGAAGGACTGGGAAGAGGCCAAACGGGTCATGCAAGGGCCATTCGGCCAGAAAATCTACGCCAAGCTTCGCCAGGATCACGGTATGATTGTGCTGGATGCCAACTGGTATTGGGGCTGGCGACACTTGACTACTCGCAACACCGCTGTCAGAAGCCCCGAGGATATGAAAGGGCTGAAGATCCGAGCCCCGAACATCCCCATATTTATGGAAACCATTAAGGCCATGGGGGCAAGCCCGACGCCCATTGATTTTTCAGAAGTTTATACCGCCCTTCAGCAAGGCGTTGTGGACGGCGAGGAGAATCCGATTCCAACCATTTGGGCTAAAAAATTTTTTGAAGTCCAAAAATATGTGATGATGACCGGCCACATGCTCCAGTCCAACTTTGTTGTGATAAACGAAAAATTCTTCTTAAGCCTTCCCGGCGATTATCAGAAGATCGTCCAGGAGGAGACGCTGGCTGCAGGCGAATACGCCACCAAGCTCCAGCAGGATGAGGAAAACAGTTTGGTTTCAAATATCGAAAACGCTGGAACGAATATTATTCGCGACGTTGATCGCGAAGCTTTTCGGAAGGCGACCGAGGGGGTTTATAGCATGTTCAAGGATAAATGGTCTCCGGGGCTTTATCAGGAGCTCCGGGAAACCATTGATTCCAAGTAAGGCAACCGATCGAACGCCGTAAAGAGAAGACGGGAGGCGGGTTCGGCTTACCCGCTTTCCATGCGTGTCGGGCAGCAATGATTTATTTGAAGAAACTACGAGGTTTGTTTAGATGCGGGCACTGAAGTTGATCGTAAGCGTCGTCACAGGGGTGGAAAACATTTTGGTGATCATACTGGGGGCAACCATCACCGTTAGCGTATTTCTGGGTGTGTTTTTCCGGTATGTTCTTCGCGACCCGCTTATCTGGAGCGGGGAGCTTGCGCTCATTTGTTTCGCCTGGTTGATTTTTTTGGGAGCCGGTCTTGCCACCAAACACAAAGCCCATATGAGCATCGACGCACTCGCCCGTTACTTTCCGGAAAGCGTGCGCACCGTTTTGCGGTTGATCACGCTGGTGCTGATGATGTTTCTATTGGTGCTCCTGGTTTATTTCGGTTTCAAACATTCTTTCAGTACCTATAATATCAAAACCACTGCGCTGCAGCTGCCCTGGTTCTATGTCTTTCTTTCGGTTCCTGTTGGTTCTTTGATGATGCTGGCCTACATGGTGGAAGATTTTGTCGATTTTTTCAGGATACAGGAAGAAAAAAACGTCCGCACACGAACGGACCGGTTTTAAAGAAAACGAATAATTTATAAACCGGCAGGGGAATAGGGGATGATCACGTTTATATTGATCCTGTTGTTCGGGCTTTTTCTCTTAAATGTACCCATTGCGTTTGCCATTATAGCGACTTCGGTCACCTTTTTGTATTTAACCGATGTGTCCCTTGTGATGCAGATTCAAAGAATGGTTGCCGCCAGCAACAATTATCCGCTTCTGGCCGTACCTCTGTTTATCCTGGCCGGATCGCTCATGAATGCAACCGGTATCACACAGCGCCTGTTTACTTTCACCAACGCCATGGTCGGGCATATTCGCGGCGGATTGGGACATGTCAATATCGTGACCAGCATGCTCATGGCCGGTATCTCCGGATCCGCCATCGCCGATTGTGCGGCCACAACCAAAATCTTCGTGCCACACATGGTTGAAGCCGGATATAAGAAATCCTTTTCGGTAGCGGTAACGGCCGCGTCGGCAACCATCGGCCCGATCATACCACCGAGCATTATTTTTGTGGTGTACGCATGGTTGGCGGGGGTATCCGTTGGAAAGCTCTTCCTGGCGGGAGCCATACCCGGCGCATTGATGGGCTTATATCTCATGGTGGCCGTATTCTTTATCTCCAAAAAAGAAGGGTATGGCCGAAGCGTCGGCGGCTTTTCATGGAGGGTGCTTGTGAAAACAGGCAAAGACGCGATACTCGCCCTTCTAATGCCGGTTATCATCCTGGGAGGAATTCTCGGCGGTGTTTTTACCGCAACCGAAGCAGCAGGGGTGGCCGTTGTGTATGCCCTGTTGATCGGCACCCTGGTATATCGTGAGCTTCGATTTTCTGATATTTTTCGAATCCTGAAAGAACTGGCCGTGGATACGGCCGCCATCATGTTCATTGTGGCTGCCGCAGCACCCTTTGGTTGGATTCTCGGCCTGGAGCAAGTACCGCAGCTGATGATTGAGGTTTTCACCGGTATTTCAGAAAATTCCTACATCGTGCTGATTGTGTTGAATGTCTTTTTTTTGATTATCGGGACCTTCATGGAAACTACGGCGATCATGATTATCATGGTTCCTTTATTGATGCCGCTGATCAGGGTCTTGGGTATCGATCCGGTCCATTTCGGTGTGGTCATCTCCATCAACCTTCTGATCGGAACCCTCACCCCCCCGGTGGGCGTGCTGATGTTCACCACCTGCGGTATTGCCAAAGTCTCGGTCTTGGATTTTGTGAAGGCCGTATGGCCGTTTTATATATCTTTGATCGCGGTTCTGGCCTCTGTGACCTATCTGCCGCAGGTTGTTCTATGGCTCCCCAACCTGATCATTAAATAATGAGATAGATAATCGATTATGGCTGTTTCGAAAAAATTTTCCTTAGGTGTCATCTTCGCTTCCGCCACCCTGACCATCATGGCCGGAAGCATCATTGCCCCTGTGCTGAACCTGATGCGGGACGGTTTGGGTGTCGCGCCTTCGTCCGTCGGATTGATCATCACCACCCATGGGCTTTTCATGGCGCTTTTCAGCCCGTTGATGGGAAGTTTCATCGACCGGAAGGGTGCCCGGCGGCCGTATATTGTTGCACTCATCTGCTATGGCCTTGCCGGGGGGTCCGGGTTGCTGATCAACTCCTTCTGGGTTCTTCTGGTCAGCCGAGCATGCCTCGGGATCGCCCTCGCCGGGATCTTTACCGGCATCAACGTCCTGATCCTGAACATGTACGACGGGATCGAACGGGACAAGGTCATGGGATGGCGGGGGAGCGCACAGAGTTTCGGAGGGGTTATCTGGCCCCTGATCGGCGGCACCCTCGGCGGGTTGTCATGGCGCATTCCCTTTGCCGTCTATATGCTGGCCATACCCATCGGTCTGCTTGCCATGGTCGCCGTTCCGGAACCGGCTATCCAACATCCGGCCAGGCCGGGATCCGATGGCAGCACGTCGGTATTCAGGGTTTTTCGGGGGAGCCCCGTCCTTTGGGTCATCTACGGCCTTATGTTTTGTGGCAATATCCTTCTCTATGCCATCGTTATTTTTCTGCCCCAGCTGCTGGAAAGCTTCGGCATATCCAGCACATTTCGAATCGGTCTGTTTATAACCGCCATGACAGGCTCGGCAGGTGTGACCGCCTTTATCTATGGTAAGATTCGGTCGAAATTTTCCTACCGGACGATTGTCACAGTCGCTGTTGCACTGTGGACGGTGGCGTTTGTCATTATATCCCAGGCACCCGGCACCCGGATTATCGCCATGGCGGTGGCACTGTTTGGTGTCAGTCAGGGGCTGATTTTGCCCACCGTCATGGTGTGGATCGGGGATGTCGTTCCGCCGTCTTTCCGGGGAAGATTTAGTTCATACTTGGGAACGTTTGGGTTTATCGGTCAATTCCTGTCCCCCATTTTCTTTGCACCGGTATTCCTGCTGGTGGATCTCAAAGGGGTTTTTCTGATCGGCGCCGGGATTGGTGCTATCTGGTTTTTATTGCTTTTATTCGGATTGGGGAGAGCCGATAAAATAAATTCGCAACAGAAGGGAGGTTAAACATGCAACCGCCTGATATCACACGCGTGTTTAAAGGAGCACAAAACGAGTTCGAGGTGGAGATCGTCTTTGCCCGGGAGAAAAACCAGTCTCCCAAGGAAGGGCATACCTACGACGAGATCATCGTGGTGACGGATGGGGTCATCGAACTGGAGAGAAGCGACCGGGAAGAGATAAGCACCCATGCGAAGTACGACACCATCTTTCTTCCCAAGGGGACCGTCCATCAGATTACCGTCAAGGAGGCCCCTGTTAAGGTGGTCATCATTCATCCCGAACGACAAGAGTAGCTAAGACCGCCGTCCACTATTTTCCTGACCGTGATTACTCTCGTTTTTCAGGAGAATGCTTCCGGACTTCGGGCTTCCATCTTAAGGTAGCGAATGATTTTTCACCGCTCCGGCCAGTGTGGCCATATACCGACCCTTGTGGCCCCGATTGTTATACCTGAATATGGTATCCACCAGACTCCTGTGTAATTTATTGAAAGTCATGACATAAAGTTTACTTAACCACCGGTAATATTTTTCCATCGAAACAGAAAAGCGATGAGATCGGTGATGGATACATCCGAACTGAAGAGGGAATGGAATCGGGTTATGCGATGAAAAGGATCTCTGAAATCAAATTTTCCCTCGTTTTCTTTCGAAACAAAACTTACCGGCGTCATTTTTCTTGGCATTCTCGTAATGTATGTTCAAGAGATACATGTTGTCATTTCGGGCTTGGGATTTTTATAGAATCTTGGGTGATATGATCACCCGCTTCAAGTTTGTTTTCACCCCGGATTATGATGTCGTGAAAGGTGTTCATAAATGAACTTGACATTTTCATGAAATTAGTATACTTTTTCATGAAATACCTGCAGGGAGGAAAACTAATGGCCAATTTGCAAATAAAAGGAATGGATGATGATTTGTATGCTCAATTAAAAGCATTAGCCGCATCCGAAAACAGGTCTATTAGTCAGCAGGTTCTTTTTCTGTTGAAAATTCATTTAGCGAAGCGATATCATTTGCAAAAAACGAAAACACCCGCCGAGGTTCTGATAAATCTTTCCGGTTCATGGGAGGATGCACGGCCACCGGAGCAGATTGTCAAGGATTTGAAATCCGCTCACAAAAAATCAAAAAAACTTAAGCGGGGTTTCTAATGTATCTGCTCGATACCGACACCATAATCTATAATCTGAAGGGAAAAGAGGCTGTCCGGCGAAACCTTCTGGATCACTTGAACGATCCAATGAAGATTTGTGTGATTACGCTAATGGAGCTGTACTTCGGCGCCTACAAATCCGAGAGGGTTACGGGGAACCTGGCCAAAGTCAGAACGATTGAAAACACCTTTGAAATTCTTTTGATCGGTAGAGAATCAGCTGAGAATTTTGGCATGGTAAAAGCGGCCTTGGAGAAATCCGGATCGCGCCTGGATGACTTTGATTTGATCACTGCTTCCTGTGCGATTGCGCACAACCTGACCCTTGTAACAAACAATATCAAGCATTTTAGCCGAATCGAAGGCTTAAAACTGACATCATGGACAAAATACCCTGAGGAGCCAAGCTTGCCTTGACATATCTTCAACTGAATCGACCATGGTTAGCAGATGCGCGATATGACTGGCAAGCTTAACCCAATCCTAGTATTGTTTGGTTACATCATGTAAAGTAGACATCTTGCCTGTTCTCAAGGCTGTATTGTTCCTGTCCCCGGCGGTAAATCCCACAACGGTTGTATCAGGCCCCGGATGAAGTCGATCTGGCCATGATGATTGTTATTATGAGTTATGAGATGTCGGAAATAGGAGGCCATCGTTCGCAGGGGTTGTTCCGGGTTTGGCACGCGGTTAAAGTCATCGGGCGACAGGCTGTGAAGCTTTTCCGGGGTATCCTGATGAACCTCCGTCCTATACGATAGTAGGTCTTCAAATTTCGGCGGCGGCAAATCCGACTCCTTTAAGATTTTATAATCGTCACTGCGGAAATGTTCCTTGGAGAGACCGAAAATTTTGTAGTATTGTCGGCTCTCCCATAGTTCCGGTCCCAAACCGATGCCTGACCGGATCATACGATCCTCGCTACGGACCATATGCCATAGAATCTCCGCAATGCAGTTGGCATGCGGCACCGGTCGCCAGACCAGCTCTTCGGTCGTCAAACCCTCCAAGGATTTTGTCAATCTCTCATAAACCTGGTTCAGGCACTGTTCAATAAATTTTGCTGTATCCATAGTCCATTAGACCTCCTGCGCTTTTTCGAATTAAAGATCGGTTAGTAATGGACGAGGTGATTTTCGCACAATAAAATCCTGGCTTTAACATCCCAATTTATTGGCGATTGCTCTCGATAATTTCGAGGATATCCTCCTTTAGTTCTGCCGGCGAGATCTCCCCCCATCCCTTCTGAAACTGAAACGGGCCGTCATATGCCGTATCGTGGAAGGATCGGATCCGATGGGGAATCTTCCGCTTTTTCAGTACAGATTCGAGAATCTGAGCTTCAATGAGATTTTCGATATTTGCGATCTTTACATACGTCATATATAGCCCGATCCTTTGTGATCGAATAATATCCCTTTATTTTAGTGAACTGGACTTCATGCCCTTAACTTATCCTGTGAAATTTACGATGTCGATGTAAATTTTACAGTAAAAATGATCGGAGTGACTTTCTTAAGGTTATGGCACAATGTATTTTCGGGGTAAAAGAAGCCTGATGGTCTCAGCGGGACTCGAACCCGTGTTTTCGGGTGGGGTACGAGGACATTCAACTTATAAACTTGAACTCCAGGCACCAGCATTATGAATAACAATACAATCAATTAGTTTATATGTTTAGAATCCCCTGTATTTTTCCGACCTGAAAAAAAGAATTGACACTTCAAATTATCATGATAAATTGAAGCTGTGATATCGATAATAAGAGGCTTTTGAGATGATCGAGCGTTGTTTAAAGCTACCTGCCGCTGGTTTAGAGACT